>JBMQEM010000057.1:0-29796 GCA_049363815.1 Bacteroidota bacterium | reverse complement strand
TGACCTCTGACCTCTGACCTCTGGCCTTCAAAAGGGCGTCGCAAATTTAGCAGAATTTCACGAACATCTCTTCCTGAATTCTCCTAAATTAGCCCAATGATGTGGTTCAAAAATCTGCTGTTCTCCAATTCCCTTTTGAGCAGAATTTTCCTTTTAATGTTGGTTTTAGTGCAAATTTTGAAGGGTATTTATCCGGCGATGACAGATGTCCGTAGCGATTTTCCTAATTACTATGTTTCATCTAAATTGTTACTCGAAGGAAAGGATTTGTCGGACCTATATTCCAATCAGCACTTTAACGACCTGATTCACAGCTATGGAATGGAACAAGACGGAAAATTTGCTCCGTTTCCTCCGCCCACAGCGTTTATCATGTTGCCTGTTGCAGGATTTCAACCAATCACTGCAAAAAGGATCTGGACTTGCATCAATATACTCTTATTATATGGTGTGATTGTACTTTTCTCCCGGATCTCAAAACTCAAATTGCAGCAAAGTGCAACGCTTGTTTTGCTTTCGGGCGTTTCATTATTTAACAATTTTTACCTCGGACAAGTTTATCTTTTAGTGCTTTTTATGTGGATGCTTTCCTGGATTTACGCTGAAAAAAGGTCAGGCTGGTCCGGGCTTTTACTTGCCTTAGGGATAGCCATAAAATACCTTCCGGTCGTAACGTTACCGGCATTACTGATCAGAAAAAATTTCAAAGTAATCCTTGCGACCATAATTTCCTTGACTGGCATAGCTTTGCTTTCAATTATCATTATAGGTGTAAAGCCATGTAATGATTTTATAAATTCAGTTTTGTTTGATCATTTGAATGGAAATTTAGAAGGACAAAGTTCCTATGCATTTGCATTTCAATCGTGGAATTCACTTGCTTTGAATTTGTTTTCGAGAGATTCGATTATCAATCCCGATCCCGTTTTTGACTGGACAGAAGGTGTGTTTGTGCTGAAGATAATCGTTTTCTTAGGATTGATCTCAACTCTTGTTTATACTCTTTATAGGTTGCGGAATCACCGGGAACTTGCTTCCTACTCAGTTATTTTCAGTTCATTATTTGCACTGGCATTTTCCCCGGCATCTGCCAGTTATCATTTATTATTGCTATTGTTTCCCTTTGCACTTTTGATCGGATTGCAAAAAGAGAATGAGCGTTTCATTTCGTTTCTCATTTGTTCGCTTTTTGTTTTTGGGTTCAGTGGGATTGTGCTTGATTTTGTCAATTCGAAAATCTCATTTTTGCCATTTCAATTTTATAGATTGATCTTGTTGAATTTGTTTTTTATAATGGTTGCAATTAAAATTATTCTCTTGGAAGAAGAGACCAAAAACAATTGAATGGAATTAGAGCACTACTTCTGGCTCATTAAGTTTTCAGGCGATTCTTCAATTTGGAAGACAAGTATAATAAGGGATTTATTTCTCGAAAAAAATCTGCGCAAAATCTGCGAGTTCTGCGAGATCTGAGGGAGAAATAACACAAAGTTTTCTTTCCCGCAGATCTCGCAGAACTCGCAGATTTTGCGCAGATAAGATTGTAGAATAATTTCTCAAAAGTAAAATTTAGCTGAAATGTCTACTCCAAGTCTACTTATTTCGTGATGAAAAACCACATTATATTGCCCTAAAACCAATATCTTTCACTCGTGAAAAAAGTCCTTTTGTTCAATCCCAGAGCCGCTAACTCAAAACCCCGGATTCCGAATTCGGTTTTGTCGGTGGCTGCTACTTTGAATGGACTTTATGAATGGGTGATCGTAGATGGAAATCTGGAAATTGATCCGTGGACGAAAATTGAAAAATATCTGGCATCAGAACAGTTCTTTGTCTTTGCTTCAACCGTAATGCCAGGACCACAACTGAAACAAGCAATTCCTTTTTCTAAAAAAATCAGAGAGTCATTTCCAAAAGTCAGAATTATCTGGGGCGGATATTTTCCTTCCAACCATTCAAAAGTAGTTTTGAATTCGGGTTTTGTCGACTTTGTTGTGAATGGTCCGGGCGAAAAAGTTTTTCCGGCTTTACTCAAAGAGCTTGAGACCGGAACACGAAATTTTGCTGCCTTGCCAAATCTTATTTTCAAGAATGAAAATGGCGAATTGATCACAACTAAAAAGGATGAAATTTACGATCAGGATCTTTTGCCATCATTTCCATATGCTCAGTTGAATGAGTTCTATGATATCCGGCGTTATCTGGGAAAAACCTGTCTCGGTACCCGGACAATTGCCTATCACTCGAGTTTCGGTTGTCCGTTCACTTGCAGCTTCTGTGCTGTCGTTCCAATATACAATGCGCGCTGGAAAGGAAAATCGGCAGAAAAAATTTATAAAGATATACTCTATCTGAAAAATACTTATGGCGGGAACGCAATAGAGTTTCACGACAACAATTTTTTTGTCTCTGAAAAAAGAACTGTCGAATTTTCTAACCTCATCAAAAAAGAAAACATGGTCTGGTGGGGTGAAGGACGTATCGATACAATCAATAAATACTCAGACGAATCTCTTGCCATCATGAGGGATTCAGGATGCCGGATGATCTTCTTTGGAGCTGAGACCGGTAATGATGATATCCTTAAACGAATGGATAAAGGTGGAACTCAAAGTGCAGCCCAGATCCGTTCGTTTGCTGCACGGATGAAAAAGTTTGACATCATACCGGAATATTCTTTTGTACTTGGTATGCCCGGTGAAACTGAAGAAGAATCCTGGAAGCAGATCAGGCGAGATGTGGAATTTATCAGGGAGATCAAAGAGATCAACCCGGATACGGAAATAATCATTTATGTATACTCTCCGGTGCCTGTAGAAGGAAGTGAATTGTATGAAAAAGTACGGGCTTCAGGATTTCATTATCCTGAAAAACTGGAAGACTGGATCTCGCCCGCATGGGAAAAATTTGATCTGCGAAAAAATCCACTTACACCATGGCTGACAGCTGATATGATCGATTATATCCGGAATTTTGAGACTGTTTTGAATGGTTATTTTCCAACCTATTCGGATATTAGACTGAATGAAACAAAGATCAAGTTCCTCAAAAGGATCTCGTCATTCAGGTATAAAAATAAAGTGTATTCGTTTCCCTATGAGATCAAAGCGGTGCAGAAATTATGGAAATACCGCCAGCCGGAAATTGAAGGCTTCTAATGAAAAAAATATGCTGAATACTTCTGTAATTCCTTCTGTTATCTGTTTCAGCGGAGTGTTTTTCCCGCTCAGCGAAAATTACTTTCCTGATTGCTCATATTGATCAATCTTTCAACTATCAATCAAATGAAAGAAATCAGAACGATGGAACAGATCCTGAAACGAAAAGCGGTAAAAAAACCGGTACGTTTTCTTGAGAAGAGAATAATGAATTTACTGTATAAACCTTTTGTTGAATGGTACACGTCAAGAGAATCGACTTATAAATATCAGGATGTAATTCTTAAAGTAAAACCGGGAGTATTTCATCCTCGTTTTTTCAGCAGTACAGTCTTTATGCTTGAATTTTTGGAGTTCATGAATTTCTCCAGGAAAAAAGTAATTGAGATCGGTTCCGGTTCCGGATTGATCTCAATCATTGCTGCTAAAGAAGGTGCACATGTGATCGCTGTCGATATCAGTCCTGTTGCAATTGAAAATACAGAACTGAATATCACCCTGAACTTAGAAAAAATAAATTCGAATTCCGGAAACGTTGAAGTTGTAGAGTCTGATCTGTTTGAAAATGTAAGAAGTGGAGTTTTTGATGTTCTGATCGTCAATCCGCCATTTTATCCCGGTGTTGCACAAAAACCTGCCGACCATGCCTGGTATGCAGGGAAAGATTTCGACTACTTTAAAAAGTTGTTTTCACAAACTAAAGAGTATATGGATGCTACATCTGAAATGTATATGGTTTTGTCGGAAGACTGTAATTTCGGAAAGATCTTCGGATTGGCCAGGGAAAATTCACTCGAAATAAAAGCTGTATCTGTAAAACAATTCTTAACTGAAAACCTATACATCTTTAAAATAACTATATAGGTATATTTTGTACCTTTATCATCCTTTCTCCAAAATGAATTCTTCTCCCGCAATTACGTACGTTAAAATTACAGAACAAAATGTCGAATTAACTGCTGCAGTGATCCGGGTGCTTTTGTATTTCGATATTTTCAATCATCCGCTTTCGAAAAATGAAATTAGAGAACTTATTCAGGTTGAATTAAAGGATGAAAGTGAGCTAGCCGAAGTTTTAGTGGAATTAAATGATCAGCAGAAAATATTTTTTCATGAAGGGTATTATTCTGTATCTCCTTCGGTCTTTAATCTTAGGCGGAGAATCGCAGGTGAAAGATATGCCAAGACCATGGTTGACAGAATGAAAAAATTCAGCAGCCTGATCGCTTCATTTCCATTTGTGAAAGCAGTGACCATCAGTGGTTCACTTTCCAAGAATTTCATGGATGAAAATTCAGATATCGACTATTTTATAATTACATCAAGAAACAGATTATGGCTAACCAGAACACTGCTTGTTCTTTATAAAAAAATCTTTCTGCTTAATTCAAAAAAGAATTTTTGTGTAAATTATTTTGTGTCTGAAGACCAGTTGTCCATTCCTGACCGGAATATTTTCACAGCCACAGAAGTCAGTTACCTTATTCCTGTTTATAATTACTCTGAATATTTGAATTTCATGGAAGGGAATAAATGGAGCAGAACATTTTATCCGAATTTTCCTCTAAGAAATGACTTCTATCTGGTAGAAGAGAAGTTCCCCGGAATTAAATCATCTCTGGAAAAATTATTTAGAGGAAAATTAGGTGAGTTTCTGGACAATTACTTTTTCAAAATTACATTGAAACACTGGAAGAAAAAATTCAAAGATTTTGATCCCGGTACATTTGATCTGCGAATGCGGACCAAGAAGAATGTTTCCAAACATCATCCAAATGGTTTTCAGGAGAAAATTCTTAAAGAGCTTGAAGTTAAATTCAGGAATTATGAAAAACAGCATGATATTGTTTTGAGACATGAAAAAAATTCTGTTTACGCATAGTTATTTCCTTCGCTTCGATCCGAAGCAATGGAAAATGCAACAACCTTATCCGCCGCTAGGGACTATTTCTGCTGCTTCTTTCATGAGAAGTAAAAAGTATTCAGTCGAATTGTTTGATCCAATGTTTGCTCATTCTGCTGAAGAAATTATTCCACATTTAGCAAAGGTAAAGCCTGAATTTCTTGTTATCTACGATGACGGATTTAATTATCTGACCAAGATGTGTCTTACAAATATGCGGGAAGCTGCATACCAGATGATTCATTTTGCAAAAGCCCGCAACATTAAAGTGATCGTTAATAGCAGCGATTCCACTGATCATCCTGCAGAATACTTGTCTGCCGGAGCCGACTATATAATTTATGGGGAAGGTGAAGAAACTTTAGGTGAATTGATAGATCATCTTTCAGGCTCTGATGAAATGCCTGTTTCTATTGCCGGACTTCAATTCAAAACTAAAGATGGAATTTTCAAAACGCCCAAGCGAAATGTTCTGAAAACAATTGATGATCTGCCCACACCTGCTTGGGACCTTATAAATGTGATCGAGTACAAAGATCGATGGTTAACAAGCTCCGGTTACTTTTCATTGAATCTTAGTACAACCCGTGGCTGCCCATTCCATTGTAACTGGTGTGCAAAACCAATTTATGGAAACAGATACAATGTTCACAGTCCTGAAAGGATCATAAATGAGATCAGTTTTTTGCAGTCGACTTATGGCGTTATGCATTTCTGGATGACTGATGATATCTTCGGATTAAAACCGGGATGGATAAAGGAATTCGCCGACCTTGTCGAAAATGCGAAACTGAAATTCAAATTCAAGATTCAGTCAAGAGCAGATCTGCTGACGAATGATAATACTATCAGTGATCTTGCAAGAGCAGGATGTGAAATTGTCTGGATGGGTGCAGAAAGTGGTTCTCAGAAAATTCTTGATGCTATGGATAAGGGCATTACTGTCGGACAGATCAGGGATGCTTCAATTGGCCTGAAGAAAGCAGGTGTGAAGGCTGCTTTTTTTCTGCAGTTTGGATATCCGGGAGAAAGCAGGGAAGATGTTAAACTAACACTGAAAATGTTGTCCGATTTAAAACCTGATGATATCGGTATATCTGTATCATATCCGCTTCCGGGAACTGTCTTTTATGAAAGAGTAAAAGATAAGCTTGGGGAAAAATCAAACTGGGAAGATTCAGATGATCTTGCCCTGATGTTTAATAAAGAACTGCCGCGTAATTATTATAAAATACTTCAACGCTATGTACACAGGATGTTCCGGATGCAGCAGGGGAAAGAAACTCTGACAAATATTTTAAAGTCTCCTTCGACAATTTCAAAACAAAATGTGAGAAACAGTGTCCTTTTACCTGTACATGCATTTTATAAACTTGTCAACGGTTTTAAGTTAGGGGCAATGGATAAGAACAGGACCTCATGATCCAGGAAACTCCCGCAATAGCTTTTTCAAAGCAAAGTTCATCTTTTGATCAGATCGAAGAAGAGAATCCGATTTTGCAATACATGCGAAAGCGGATTCATGAGCATTGCCTGAGTGTCTTTCCCGCTAATGCAAATATTCTTGAACTGAATTGCGGTACCGGTATCGATGCAGTTTTCTTTGCTAAACAGGGTATGAAAGTAAAAGCAACAGATATTGCTCCCGGAATGATCCATACATTGAATGTAAAGATCATAGAACGACAGATGGAGGGTAAGATCTCCACCCACTTATGTTCATATACTGAATTGCCTGAGTTTTCCGAAAGACCTTTTGATGTTGTATTTTCAGATTTCGGGGGATTAAATTGTATCTCTGACCTTCAACCGGTTGTCGACGGAATTAAGCGAAATCTGAAACCTCAGGGAATAGTTACATTGGTCGTAATGCCGAAGGTATGTCCCTGGGAGTTGCTTCTCGCCCTGAAAGGAAATTTTAAAGTTGCATTTCGCCGGTTTAAAAAGGGCGGTGCAAAAAGTCATCTCGAAGGTGAGTTTTTCAAAACTTTTTACTTCTCTAAAGCGTATATACAAAGAGTTTTTGGCGAAGAATTTTCAATGGTAAAACTGGAAGGACTCTGTTCTGTAGTACCACCACCTTATTTTGAATTTTTTCCAAAAAGACTAAAAACCTCCTTCAGATTTCTGACAAAGGTTGAAAATGCAATAAGATTCACATATCCGTTCGATCGGGTTGCGGATCACTTCATTATTACACTTCGCCGCAAATAGGAATTCATTATTTTTTGTTTCTTTGTATCGCTTAAACCAAAATACTATTTGTGGGGAGAAAGACCAAAATAGAAGAAGATGAATTAATACAGCTACTTGTCAACCGGGATAAGCGCGGTATTGAGATCCTCTATGATAATTATTCTTCTGCTTTGTATGGTGTAATTCACAGAATAGTTCAGAACGATGAAATTGCTGAAGATGTATTACAGGAAACGTTTCTTAAGATCTGGAATAACTTCACACAATACGATTCAGCCAAAGGGCGTTTATTTACCTGGATGGTGAATGTTTGCAGGAATCTTTCTATAGATAAAGTACGTTCAAAAGAATTCGTAAACCAAAATAAAAACCAATCAATTGATAATGCCGTATCTATTGCAGATCACAAGTCATCCTATGACCCTGATCTGATAGGTGTTCGCGATATTGTCAGAAAGTTGGAACCTGAATATAAACAAATCATTGACTTGCTCTTCTTTGAAGGGTATTCACAGTCAGAAGCTGCGGAGAAACTGAATATTCCGCTCGGAACGGTCAAAACCCGGTCGAGAGCTGCTATTCAACGATTGCGAAATTATTTTGATTCAAGTAAGTAATGGATATTAAAGAATACATAAACTCAGGAGTAGTTGAGATGTACGCAATGCACGCTCTCAGCCCGCAGGAAAAAGCGGAATTTGAGCAGAAGTTGCTATTGTATCCGGAGCTGAAAAAAGAATTACTGAAAGTTCAGGAGTCTCTTGATGATTATTCTGATTCACACGCTGTAAATCCTCGTCCTGAACTTCGAACAAAGATCCTCGATGCAATCGAAAACACAAGTTCGAAAAAAACCAAGTCGAAAGTTGTTCCAATAAGGGAAAATAATTCTCTTACCTATAAGTATATGATCGCCGCATGTCTGGCAGCACTTGTTGTCAGTACATTCGCTTCCTGGTTCTTTTATTCAAGATGGAATGAAGCAGAAGACCGCTACTCTTCATTGCTTAACGATAAAAATCAACTGGCGCAAAATTATAATCTGGTTAAAAATGAATACGACAGAAATGTCAATGACCTGATCGTCATGCGTGATCAGCAGGCAAAAGTGATCCAGCTTTTTTCAACTGATACTACCAAAAATTATGAAGCCCGTATTTACTGGAATAAGAATACCAGTGAATCCTATATTGATATCCTTGCTCTTCCAGTTCCTGACGAAGGAAAACAATACCAACTCTGGGCTCTTGTCGGAGGGAAACCTGTTGATGCCGGAATTTTTGAATTAGTATCCGGAATTCAAAGAGTAAAGGATATTCCTGAAGCAGATGCCTGGGCCGTTACCCTGGAACCAAAAGGTGGAAGTTTGAATCCTACCTTGGAACAGATGTACTTGATGGGTAAAGGGAGCTGATTTTTTTTTACAGCATGTAATTAGTTATTGTAGATCAGTCAATCCAATAATTTATTTTTTGTTTATCATTCTTCCTTTTTTTATTTTCTTCTCAATAAATAACCTTGCCGCACTATAACGTGCTACTAATTTTTCCCAACTTTCAGATTTCTATGTCTTTCTGAATATCTGTTGTTTGTTCCTTTCCATTTCCTGGCTTTAATTACATTTTTCTTACTGCAAATCTCAAAAAAGCAAATCCACTCCTATTTTTCTCCCGTAGGTTCTAAAAAAGGTAATGGCCATTACTTAAATATTTATCCAACTATCCAAAATTCTATTTACAATGACAAAGACTACAAAAACCAAAATCTCATTAGCGGGTATAGCCTTGCTTCTGACAGGAGGCGGACTGTTCTTAGCTAATCAGCCGGCCGCAGAGCTGACTGCATCAAGTCACAGAGAAGCTCCACTCATTAGCAACGATCCTGTTGCCGATAATACTGATCTGTATGCCTTCAGAGATCCGGAAGATTCAAATAAAGTTACTCTGATCGCTGCTTATGTTCCTGCTGAATTACCACAAGGTGGACCAAATTATTTTTCTTTCGGAGAGAATGTCCGTTATGAAATTCACGTAAAGAATAGTGCTGCTACTTCGGGAGATGATATCACTTATCGTTTTACGTTCTCAAAAACGAATCAGGATCCTACTACATTCTTTAATATTCGTTTAGGCCAGGAAAACCTGAAGACGTCTTATATTGCTGAAAAGAGCATCAATGGCGGAGCTTTCACTACTATTATTAACAATGGCGTAGTGCCACCAAATAACATCGGACCTCGCTCGATCTCTTCGGCTGTCGGATTAAATGCTCCTGATTACGAAACACTTTTTGAAGATGCAATCAATACAGCCTCTACGGGTGAAAAAATTTATTGCGGTCCGGCTGATGATCCATTCTTCGTGGATCTTGGTGGTATTTTCGATCTTGGTCAGACACGTAACGGTGGTACCGGGGTTGATGCTCCTAAAGATGGTTTGAAATGTAAAAACGTACACGTAATTGCTATCAAAGTTGATATCGCAGATTTACAAAAAGATGGTAAGGATGTGGGACAAGCAACTAGTATACTTGATCCGGAATTTGTGATCGGTGTCTGGGCTTCTGCAAGTCGTCCTGCATTACGTACTCTGAATGGCGATGGTACAGAAACACACTCCGGTCAATGGGTACAGGTTTCAAGACTTGGAATGCCTTTGACCAATGAAGCGGTAATTCCAATCGGAATGAAAGATTTCTGGAATTCACTCACACCTTATCAGGATTCAACTTACTTCGACAGTTACTTCACAAATCCGGAACTGGGTTTGTATATGGATGATAGTTTATTTGGTGGTGCTGTCCCTGCACTTTCATCTTTACGCATTCAACGTGCTTCGCCAACGATTTTAGGAAATGTTGATTTTGGAAACACAAAGGATGGACTCTATGTATTGTATGGCCATCCTGCAACTAACGGAACTGCTCTTGATACAGCAATATTCGGTAAATACTTATTACGTCAGGGTCAGCCGCGCTCAGTAGATCTTCTTCCGATCTTCTATACCGGTGTTCCAAATCTTGCACCTTATCAATTGGCTACCGGAAAAACTCCCGGCAATCCTCTCTCAGCTGGAAAACCATTCATCAATAATTTCCTTCCAACATTCGGTGATATGCTTCGCCTGAATATGGCTGTGCCGGTTACTGCAAGAAATTCTCCGGATTTTTCTCCGCTAGGTATTATTCAGGCTGCAGTTCTTGGTTTGACAGATACACGTTTCAACCAGAATACTAATTTAGAAGTGATTCCAAACATGGATGGTTTTCCAAATGGTCGTAGGTTGGAAGATGATGTAACCAGAATTGAACTTCAGGCTGTATCCGGTGCTGCTCTTGCTGCAGTTGGTTTATGGTATGACGATTATACAATCGGTGGAAATCCATTGACTCCCGATTTACTTGGTGTACTTGGTTATTCTACAGGTATTGAAACGAACGACACAACATTCCGCACAACATTCCCATTCGTGCAATTACCATGGAGTGGTTATGGATTGTGTACAGGGGGTTATGTATTGACTTCTATCAATCCGAATCCCGGTGTGAATATTGGCGCTCCTCAGTTATTAATGGAAGCGTATCCAAATCCTTCGAATGATATGGTGAATATCCGCTATCGTGTTACTGCAAAAACAAAAGTGACGATCAAGATCTATGATACAAATGGAAAGATCGTTGCAACTCCTGTGAACAACGAAATGCGTGACATTGATACATATGAATTGAAATGGTCTTCATTGTCTGCCGGTGTATACTATGCAGTTTTACAAAACAATGGTTCAACTGTTCAATCTGTAAAAGTGACTATTGCAAAATAGTGGTTGTTTTTAGCAAATAAGAGGGGGTTGGGTTCTGTTTCCCATTACCCACCCCTTCTTTATTATTTAAAAACATCACTTTCGAAAAACATAACTTTCTATCTCGTCCTACATGAAAAAAAACATCACCTACATAATCCTTTTCTCCCTCTTTGCATTTTTTACGTTCGCAATTATCAAATTCAGAAAAGAGGATCCTCTTGAATTAGGTCTTAAAGTCCGTCAGGGTGAATCTGCTTCTACTGCAGAATGGCTGAACAGTAAAAATGCAATAGAATCTTTGATCGAGGTGGTAAGAAAAAATCCTGCGAACGATGAAGCAAAGGTCAAACTTGCTTTTGCGTACATCCAGGAATCACGTGCATCAGGGAATCATGCATACTATGATACTAAAGCCGCCGAACTTCTTGACGTCGTTTTGAGAAAGGATTCTGCAAATTATGAAGCGCTCATTGGAAAGGCTACCGTATTACTTTCCCAACATCATTTTGAAGAAGCAATTCCGGTTGCATTGGCTGCACAAAAAATAAATGGATACAGTGCAGCTGTCTATGGAATTTTGACGGATGCATTTCTGGAAGATGGTGATTACGATAAAGCAGTTATGATGGCCGATAAAATGGCTTCACTACGTCCTGATATCCGTTCATATTCACGGATCTCCTACTTGCGCGAAATTCACGGTGATTACCCGGGAGCAATCGAAGCAATGAAGCTTGCAGTCAGTGCCGGTTATCCTGGAATGGAACAAACAGAATGGTGCCGGATGCAACTTGGTCATCTTTACGAACAAACCGGAAATCTAATCATGGCACAAGAACTTTATAATGAAGCAATCTACTTTCGGCCAACATTTGCACAGGCTTATGCAGGACTTGCAAGAATTGAAAAGGCAAGTAAAAATTATCCTGCCGCAATCTCCAATTTGAATAAAGCACTTTCTATGAATGAAGATTTTGCTTTTCAACAGGAATTGACAGAAGTTTATAGGATCAGTAATCAGCCGGATCTAGCTGCTGCTTCAGCACAAAAGGTTATTGTTCTGCTGGCAGGAATGGAAGGCGATGAAAGCGAGGAGTCTCATGGACACTATGCAGATAAAGAACTTGCATTTGCTTATCTGGATGCCTATGATTACAACAAAGCACTAAAACATGCCCTGATAGAATACAACCGGAGACCCGATAATATCGATGTTGAACAAACACTTGGCTGGGTTTACTACAAATTAGGCAAATACGATAAAGCCAATGAATACATTTCTCAGGCAATGAGGACCAATTCAAAAAATCCTGTACTGTTATTTCAGGCCGGACTGATCAAAAAGAAAGCCGGACAAATAGCAGCCGGAAAAAAGTTGATTGATCAGGCATTGCAAACAAATCCAAATCTTTCACAATTGCTGCAATGGGAAATAAAACCGATGCTGGCAACAAAGTAACGAAGGATTTGTAATACTTCGAAGTCGAACTGTGGATTTACAGCTGCGAAGGATTTGTAATCCTTCGCATTCGAACTGTGGATTTTTAATCCACCTAACGAACAATAAACATGAAAAGACCACTACTTTTTTCTCTTTTTTTCCTACTGATCGCTCAGTTCGCTGAAGGGCATTCTATGGCATATGATTTTTCTTCAATTTCTAAAGGCGATCTGTTTTGGGAATATCTTAAATTAGGCTTTCAGCATATTTTGCCGCTTGGATTTGATCATATCTTATTTGTACTCGGAATTTTTTTATTAAAACCTAAATTAAGATCCGTTCTTCTTCAGGTTACTTGTTTCACTATAGCACATAGTATAACTCTTGCACTTGCCATAAACGGATACATCTCTCCGCCATCAGGGATCATCGAACCTCTGATAGCTTTGTCTATCGTTTTCATAGGAATTGAGAATATACTTTTTAAAGAATTAAAATGGTGGCGACTGATCATTGTCTTTATGTTTGGTTTAATTCATGGTTGCGGATTTGCTGGTGTTCTTTCAGAAATTGGTTTACCTGAAAAAGATTTTCTTTCTGCTCTTGTAGCATTTAACATTGGTGTTGAAGCCGGGCAGACTGCAGTCATATTACTTGCCGTCTTGATCTTCCAGACGCGTTTCGCAGACCGTCCTTGGTATCGTAACCGGGTTACAATTCCGGTTTCCGTTTGTATTTCTCTGATTGCAGTTTACTGGACTATTGAGAGAGTCTTCTACTCATGATTAGTGAGTTAAAGATTTAATTTACATGTCTTCACAATAGTTATAAATTTTTCGCAAAATCAACATGATCTGCGAAAAAAAATTATTGTCAATTATTCTTCCTCATATCCCACAAGACTCGCAAGTTTTGAGCGAAATTGTTATATTTGGATTCCATATGAGATGGCTCATTACTTTACTACTTTTTTCGACACTGATTTCTTGTTCAAAGGACAAGATGGTCTATGATATTGAACGTCCTCCAAATTGTGATAGTCTCCGTTTTACTTTCAATGAGCACATCCTTCCAATACTGAATGCCAATTGCAATTTTACCGAATGTCATGCGGCAGGTGGAAGAGGTGCTTACGATTATTCTCAATATGCAACTGTTGTTAGCCGGGTGCGGACAGGAACAATTGAATACAGAATTGAATTACCGCTTTCTGATCCCCAGCATATGCCTGAAAAATTCAATTTAAGTGCATGTGATTATTTTCAAATTAAAACTTGGATACACCAAGGATATCCCGAAAAATGATGATGAAAAAAAAGATACTGTTTTTCTTGTTTGCTTCTTGCTTCTCTTTTATTGCAACTGCTCAGGATATGTTTACAGTTAGCAAAGGAGAGGTGACTTTTTTCTCCGATGCTCCTATTGAAGATATCACAGCCGAAAATAAGCAACCCGGAAGTATGATCAATTTGATCACCAGAGAGATCGCTGTAGTTGTTCCGGTAAGAAATTTTACTTTCGAAAAAGAATTGATGAAAGAACATTTCAATGAAAAGTATATGGAGTCAGATAAATACCCCATGGCCTCTTTCAAGGGAATAATTTCTGAAGAAACTGATCTGTCTAAAGACGGGGAGTATCCGGTGACAGCGATCGGAAAATTGAACATCCATGGTGTTGAAAGAGACATCACATTGAACGGAAGAGTAAAGCGAAATGGAAATTCTATTACATTGAATTCTGATTTTAAAGTAGCACTTAAAGATCATAAGATTACAGTTCCGAAATTACTATTCGAAAACATCGCAGAGATAATTGATGTTCATGTTGCCCTAGAATATAAACCTTACCAGAAAAACAGTTCCGGGAAATGAAAAAAATAGTTTCGATAATTCTGATCGCCCTTTTCCCTTCTGCAGCATTGTTTGCACAGGACGACCTGCTTAAAATGTTACAGGATGAATCAAAGCCAAAACGTGAACCTGTAATTGCAATGTTCAAGACCAATAAGCTCATTAATATTCATACAAATGAAACTGTCAGAAAAAAAAACCTGGATGTCCGCATAAGTCATTTGTTTGGTAATATGGGAAAGGAAAGTGGCGGAGGTATTCATAATCTCTATGGCATTGATCAGTCAGCAGATATCAGGATTGGTTTTCATTATGGAATTACAGATCATTTAATGATCGGTGTAGCCAGGGCAAAAAGGAATGAAGATCTGGAGGGATTAGTGAAGTACAGGATTCTTGATCAGACAACTGATAATGCAATTCCGGTTTCAGTTTCTGCTTTTGCTAATATTGCTTACTCTGTTAAAGAATCTGCTGATTTTAAAAATGATAATTACAGATTTGTATATTGTTCACAATTAATTCTGGCTAGAAAATTTTCATCACGCTTATCTGTTGTTGTAATTCCAACTTTTACACATAGAAATTTTGTCGGCGCCGATGACGATAACAATACGCTCAGTCTTTCAGGAGGCTTCCGTTTTAAATTTACACCAAGCGCTTCTGTAATTTTAGATTATTCCAGAACTCTCGGCCGCGAAAACCTTGTCTTACCACGTTACGATGTGATCGGTGCCGGTGTAGAAATCGAAACCGGTGGACATGTTTTTACACTGATGTTCAGCAATGCATCCGGAATAATGGAAAACGACTACCTTGTCAACACTTTTGATTCATGGAGTAAAGGCGGATACAAATTGAGTTTTAACATTTCCAGGATGTTTAAACTGGGAAAAGATACAGAAGAAGTTAAGTAGACTCGGATTATAGGCTGAACTATGCTTAAGGCTGACGCTGTCTCGGTTAATTTTAATTCCTCTAATACTAATTTAGCCCGTGGCCTTGTGATCTGATTTTAGAGAAGTAGACAACAAAAACTCTGCGCAAACTCTGCGAGATTTGCGAGATCTGCGGGAAAAAATTAAGCGTGATCTTTTCTCCTTTAGATCTCGCAAATCCCGTAGATTTTGTGCAGAATTAATCTGAAGAATTTGAAACAAAACTTCAGCGCCAATTCAATGCAACTCCACGAAATTCAAACGGGAAATAAAAACACGGACCTCCATTAAAATCTCACATCAAAGAGGAAAAAAATAAAGCTCAGCCTTTTCAACCTGATTTTATACTGAAAAGCAACATTTCCATCAACAGACCGTTACACAACGTTGCATGTCAGTCAACTCGATAAATTCAGTTCCAAATTCGTTCAGTGATACAAGTGCCGCACCTGCATCGCGTGTGCTGCTTGCAGATACTTCCGGAATGACGGCTGTTAATTTCGATAGTACCCTGCATACTTACTGGAAAACGGATTCTGTAATTTACTTTAGTGATACAGTACCTGAAGTAAGTAAGTATACTGACATCTACAAAGGACATTTGCTCCATCCTAAAGGAAGTGAACCCATTGCACGATCAAATGTATCACCTGTCTGGTTCTTCCCTATCTTATTGTTTGTGCTCGTAGTCTTCGCAGCATTGCGGATCTTTTACAATAAATATTTCTCGCAGATGCTTGTGGCATTTGTAAATAATAATCTGACCAATCAGATCGTCCGCGATGAGAATATCCTTGTTCAAAGGGCTTCCGTTTACCTTAGTATCGTCTTCAACCTGGTCGCTGCACTTTTTCTTTACCTGATCAGTATTTACTATGGCTGGGAAATCGGCGGAATTGGATCCGGTTTTAGCAGGTTTCTCTTTTTTGCTGTGATCGTTTCTGCCGCCTATACACTCAAATTCCTTATTCTGAAGATCAGTGGCTGGCTCTTCAATCTCGACAGGGAAATGGCAACTTATATTTTCAATACATTTCTGATAAACAACATTTTAGGCATTATTCTTCTGCCATTTATTTGTTTGATCGCGTATAATCAATTGGTTTCCGCCTCCTGGCTGATCCTTATTGCCGTGATCCTGGCTGCTATGGCATTTGGATACAGAATGTTCCGGGGAATACTCGTTGGGCTGAGTATGCCATCATTCTCTCTGCTCTATTTATTTTTATATCTTTGCACCCTTGAAATCGCGCCCTTGTTGATTTTGATCCGGATCATCGTTTCCTAATCAACTGTGCACCCCCGATATCTTATAACGAAACGGAAATCCCATTTATGAGTAGTTTGAAAGTTAAAAGTATCCTGGTTACACAGCCAAAGCCTGAAACAGATAAGTCGCCTTATTTTGATTTATCAAAGAAATTTAACGTAAAAATCGACTTTCGACCGTTCATTCATGTTGAACCGATTCCTGCCGCAAATTTTAGAAAGGATAAGGTCATGATCCCTGAACATTCTGCAGTCATACTTACCAGTCGCAATGCGGCAGATAATTTTTTCCGGATTTGTAATGAAATGCGAATTATCGTTCCTGAAACGATGAAGTATTTTTGCATTTCAGAATCCACCGCTTACTACTTGCAGAAATTTGTAGTTTACCGTAAAAGGAAGATCTTTTTCGGCAAACAAACCATCAACGACCTGATGGATCTGATCAAGAAACATAAAAAAGAAAAATTCCTGGTTCCTTGTACTGACATTCACAAGCAGGAAATTTTCGAAACCCTCGACTCTCATTCAATTGATTATACAAAGGCTGTCATCTATAAAACTGTTGCCAGTGATCTTTCTGATCTTGCCGAAGTAAATTACGATGTTCTGGTTTTTTTCAGTCCTTCCGGGATCACCTCCCTTTTCAAAAATTTCCCTAAATTCAAACAGAATAATACCCGTATTGCTGCCTTCGGTCCGACAACTGCTCAGGCCGTAACGGATGCAGGATTGCGACTCGATATTCAGGCGCCTGTTCCCGCTGCTCCATCTATGACGATGGCTCTGGAACAATATATCAAGAAAAATAACAAGTAATTTCCTCATGAACGCCGCTTTGCCCCGCCGTCATACCTTCAGGAAAGCGGAGCGGCTCAACGGTCGCAAAGCCATTGAACAACTCGTTTCCTCGGGAAAAAATATTGTCGTTGCTCCCTTCAGATTGGTCTGGCTTCCGCTTCAATTGCCGACAGATTTTCCTGCCCAGATCGCTTTCAGTGTGCCGAAAAGAAATTTTAAAAAAGCTGTTGATAGAAATCGTATGAAAAGACTCATGAGGGAATCATACAGAAAGAATAAATCAGATATTTATACGTTGTTAACAGAACGAAAATTGCAATGTGCTTTACTACTCAATTACTCCGGTAAAACACAGATCACTTTCGCTGAGGCCGACGAAAAAATAAAACAAATATTACAACGCTTTGCTAAAGATCTTCAATCGAATTCTTAGTAAATTATTTCTCGGACTCATCCGCTTTTACCAGCTGGCCCTTTCGCCATTGCTTCGTCCAAGTTGTAGATTCGAACCTTCCTGCTCTGTCTATGGCACTCAGGCAATAAAAAAATACGGTCCGTGGAAAGGTGGTTATCTGGCGATCAAAAGAATTCTAAGGTGTCATCCGTGGGGCGGACATGGGTATGATCCGTTGCCATAGGTAGTTATAGGTAGAGAGTGATTATAAAAGGTCAAAGGTCAGGCAGTTTGGTTAAGTAGCAAAAATCTGCGCCTTATCTGCGAATTTTTCTGCGAGATCTGCGGGAAATAAACACTAAAAAAAATCTGCAGTTATTCTGCGCATTCCGCGATCCGATAGCTATCGGGACTGCAGGAAAAAAAAACTTTAAATGAAAAGATTCCTCAAAACCCAAAAGCTGAAAATTGTAATCGTCCTTACAGCTATCGCTTCCGTTACGTCCTATTCCTTCGTCGATAATTACTTTGAGGTTTCGAAGAACCTCGATATCTTTTCTTCACTCTATCGCGAAGTGAACATGTACTACGTGGATTCAGTCGACCCGGGTAAAATAATGAAGAAAGGAATCGATGAAATGCTTTCAAGCCTTGATCCTTACACCAACTATATTCCGGAATCGAATATTGAAGATTATCGCTTCATGACAACCGGCCAATACGGTGGTATCGGAGCGGTCATCCGTCCAAAAGGAGATTTTGTAATTGTCAGTGATCCTTATGAAGGCTTTCCTGCCGATAAAGCAGGACTTCGTGCCGGTGATGTCATTCTTGAAATTGATGGGAAGACAACAAAAAATAAAAAGACCGATGAAATCAGTCGCGCTCTCAAAGGTTCTCCTAAAACGGAAGTGAAACTCCTCATCAAGCGGGAAGGTGAGGACAAGCCTTTCGAAAAAATCCTGATGCGTGAAGAGATCAAGGTCAAACCGGTTCCGTATTATGGAATGCTTGACAACAATATCGGATATATCAAACTAAACAGCTTCACTGAAAATTGCGCAAAAGATATTGCCAATGCATTGAAAGAATTGAAACTTAAAAATAATTTGGCAGGATTGGTTCTCGATCTGCGGGGCAATCCAGGTGGACTTTTGCATGAAGCTGTCAATACCTCAAATATTTTTATTCCACGCGGTCAGGAAATAGTAAGTACCAAGGGCAGATACAAAGATGCTGATCGTCCTTACAAAGCAGTTAATGAAGCAATCGATACTGAATTGCCATTGGCTGTTCTTGTAAACAGTGGTTCTGCATCTGCATCTGAAATTGTTTCCGGCGCCCTTCAGGATCTGGATAGAGCAGTAGTAATTGGACAGCGTACTTTTGGAAAAGGCCTTGTACAGACAACCCGGCCACTC
The DNA here is from genome assembly GCA_049363815.1 of Bacteroidota bacterium. Taxonomy (GTDB): domain Bacteria; phylum Bacteroidota; class Bacteroidia; order AKYH767-A; family 2013-40CM-41-45; genus JADKIH01. The sequence goes on along the minus strand of JBMQEM010000057.1, from coordinate 10,622 downwards.
TCCTATAATTCGCAATTAAAAATTACAACATCGAAGTATTATATCCCTAGTGGACGATGCATTCAGGCACTTGATTATACACACAGAAATGAAGATGGCAGTGTAGGTAAAATTCCGGACTCCCTCGTAAGCGAATTCAAAACAAAGGCAGGAAGAAAAGTTTATGATGGCGGAGGAATTAATCCGGATTATATAACTACTCTGAAAAAAATGAATCCAATTTGCAATAGCCTCGTAAGCAAAAGCATCATCTTCGATTATGCTTCACGGTACCGTACTTTGCATGAAAGTATTCCAACCGGAGATTTTGTTTTATCAGATGCTGAATGGAATGATTTTCTAAAATACATTTCAGATAAGGAATATGATTATGTAACAAAGAGTGAAAAATCTCTTGAAGATTTCAAGAAGAATGCCGAAGATGAATTATATTTAGCTACGTTGAAATCAGACATTGAAACACTTCAATCTAAACTGAAACATAACAAACAGGAAGACATCGAAAAAAATAAATCGGATATTGTCTCTCTGCTTGAAGATGAGATCGCTTCACGATACGGCTATCAGCAAGGCAGAATCCGCGAATCTCTCACACACGATATGGAAGTGAAAAAGGCAATCGAATTGCTTAAAGATAAGATCACCTACACAGGAATTTTATCAGGAGCGATCAATGCAAATGCAGGGGAGAAGGATGACAGTAAGTAGTCTGCTGAAAGGTCAAAGGTCAGAGGTCACACTTGCATGATTTATCCGGAAAAAATCTGCGCCTTCATCTGCGTCTTTTCTGCGAAATCTGCGGGAAATAAAACACAAGAACACAAGTCCACAAGGAACACGTAATTAAAACTCAAAAAAATTCTGCGCAAAATCGTCGAGATCCGCAATCCCGATAGCTATCGGGACTGCGGGAGAAAAATTAACCATCAAAACAATACTCTGTGGAAATTCTGCGCAACTCCGCGCAGCTCTGCTGGAAATAAATTAGTAGTTTGACCCCACTTCTAAAATACAAAACGAATTACCTCTACCTGACCGGCCTCATTCTCCTGGTAACCGGATTACCTGTTTCATTATTTCTTACCAGCCTTTCGCAATTTTTTTTAGTCGGATCGTTTTTTTTAGAAGGTAACATCAAGGAACGGTGGAATCGGTTCACTTCAAATAAAGTCGCTGTCATATTTGTTGGTATCTGGTTAATGCATTTGATCGGAATGCTATGGACAACCGATCTTGCCGCCGGAATGAAGGATCTCCGGATCAAATTGCCGTTATTACTTCTCCCAATTATAATTTCAGGTACAGAAAAACTCACGGAAAAACAATTCCGTTACATCATGGGTGCTTTTGTATTTGCCGTCTTCGCAGGAACAGTTTCCGCAATCGCAGTATTGACCGGAGTAATCCACAGAGAGATCTATGACATCAGGGACATTTTCATCTATAAAATTTCACATATCCGTTTTGCCCTCTTTACATGTGTGGCCATCTGCACCCTGGTTTTTTATATTGGATACAGAAAAGTACTGACACCTTTGGCGAAAATTATCGCTTTCATTCTCACACTTTGGTTTATTTCTTTTTTAGTTATTGTTGAATCACTGACGGGGTTGATTGTCCTGTTGGTACTAACGGTTAGTGTACTTATCTATCATCTCCTCCTTTCAGGAAATAAATTAAAAAAAGTAGTTTCGTTTTTATTGATTCTTGGCCTGCCATTAATAGTAGCTGTTTTTATCGCCGGACAGATCAATGAATTTTACAATAAGAAACAGGAAGTAATAAATGTCAATGATAAAACAGCACAGGGAAATTCGTATGACTTTTATCTGGATGACAATAATTTCGAGAACGGTTACCAGGTAAATATTTATCTCTGTGATCCTGAATTGAGAAAAGCGTGGAATGAAAGAAGCAGTATCAATATGGATTCTCTAGACCACAAAGGCCAGCCGATCAGAGCTACTTTGGTTCGTTTTCTGACAAGCAAAGGGCTCAGGAAAGATTCTGTTGGTGTATATTCTCTGACAAAGAATGAAATTCAATCAATTGAAGCAGGAGTGCCAAATGTCAATTTTCAGAAAATGTCTGACTTGCATTCCCGTGTGAACCAGGTGATCTGGGAAATTGATAATTTACGAAAAGGTGGAGACCCCAGTGGACATTCAGTCGCTCAGCGGTTGGAATTCTGGCGAGCTGCAATTGGTGTAATTAAAAACGCCCCTGTGTTTGGTGTCGGAACCGGTGATCTGAAATCAGAATTCGACTTACAATATGAACGGATGAATACCCGGTTAGATGCAGCACACAGGCTGAATTCACATAATCAGTATTTGTCAATTGCCGCAGCATTCGGAATACCCGGACTGCTGTACTTTCTGTTTGCACTTTTATATCCGTTAAGAAGAGCCCGGCAATTACCTGCAATATTCATTTTATTTCTGATCATCTGTCTGGTTTCAATGCTGACAGAAGACACATTAGAAACACAACCCGGAGCAACCTTTGTCGGCCTGTTTTTTATTCTCTTTTACAATCAACGCCGCGAAGACGACACTGAAAAATCGCTACATTAGCCGCAGATATGACTCCTGTTTCTGTAGTGATCATTACTTTTAATGAAGAGCACAATATTGCGCGTTGTCTGGAATCCGTAAAAGGCATTGCCGATGAGATTGTAATTGTAGATTCTTTCAGCAAAGACAAAACAAAAGAGATCTGTCTGAATTACGGAGCAAAATTTATCGAAAACAAATTCGAAGGACATATTCAGCAGAAAAATTTTGCCATCACTCAGGCCAAATATCCGCACATACTTTCTCTCGATGCCGATGAAGCCCTTGATGAAAAGCTCTGTCAGTCAATTTCCGAAGTAAAAAATAATTTTGTACACGATGGTTATTACATGAATCGTCTCACTAACTATTGCGGCAAATGGGTTCGTCACAGCGGTTGGTATCCTGATACCAAATTACGTTTGTGGGATAGCAGAAAAGGGCAGTGGGCCGGTGTCAATCCACATGACAAATACGAACTTACAACCGGTGATTCCAACACATATAAACTTCAAGGCGACATTTTACATTATAGTTATTACACGGTAGAAGAGCACTACAAGCAAGCCGAGTATTTCGCTGACATAGCAGCAAGATCCTTTTTCGAAATGGGAAAAAAAGCAACATTCTTTAAACTCTTCATAAATCCCATTGCAAAGTTTCTCCATCATTACATCGTACACTTCGGATTTTTAGATGGTCGTGTTGGATTTACGATTGCAAAAATTTCTGCTTGGTCGACTTACCTGAAGTATAGGAAATTGCGGGAGCTTTCTAGGTAGGTTTTCTTTGTATATTGAGCAACAGTATCAAATTTTGTGTAGAAGTGGAAGTAAAATGCCTTTCAGTCCTAATTTATTTGAAAATTTCCAACCCCAACTGTTAAATTTTAGATCCTGATTTGGAAAACTCAAATCATCTTCTATCTTCGTTTTAGATTTGCATTTCCCCACCACGTTTTTCTGTGTTGCATTTCATTATTAGTTAATCATTTTTCATTCTTATTTTTTAATACCTACCGAGATGAATAAACGTACTACCATTCTTGTTTTTGTTTGCTGTTTATTTTTCTTTCCGACATTCAACTGCAGTGCACAAAACACTTATCCCGTATTGTCAATGGATCTGACAACAGAGGCAATAGGCAATCATTTAACTTCTGATAGTCTGCCTTTAATGACAGACACAACCATTTTTGATGTTGGAATGAATGTTAATCTGTATGACACTCTAAACATTGAGGAAATTGAAGTTAAAATAGGTTCGACATCGGGGGGTAGTGATATTTTTTCCCGAAGTTTTGTATACGATGTTTCCGGCTCACTTGGAAGCGGTGTTTCTTATTCCAGAGATGAATACAAGATTCATCTAGGTCTAGGATCACATATGCAAATGCTGGATTATTACGGTCAAGTGCGCATTAAAAAGACAGATGGTAGTTACACCACAGCAGTTGTCTTCAATCGTTAATTATTTTTTACTTTTTTTAAGAACCATTCTCCCATGAAAACATCAACTCAAATGATGAAATCATTCATCGCAATATTTATCATATTCCTGTGTAATTCAACAATTATCCTTGCCGGAAATTATATCTGGAATGGTGGAACATCGACAGCCTGGTCAACCAATACAAACTGGACGCCCAATGGTGTGCCTTCGACAAATGATACAGTGACCATTGTAACCGGATCAAATAATGTGTATCTTACAACTACAACAACAGTAAAGGTCATGACAATGACATCAGGCACATTGGATCTTCAGTCGTATATGTTGACGGTTACATCTACCTGTAATTTTAATTCAGGTGCCATTAATAATGGCAGACTTACTGCTTACGGAACGGCAATTCTCACATTTAAAGGAACTCAGTTTGGTGCAAAAGTTACAGCAACGGGAAATTCAATTTTGCTGAATGGTTCTGTTTTCAGTGACAGTTTATTTGTCATTAAAAAAGGGAGTTCAAACGATAATGGTAAAGGCGGAAATACATTCAATGGTGTGGTTCAGTTAGTAGATAGTGGTACAGGCTCAATAGTTCTTGCTGATTCTTTTCCTGATACATTTAATTCTACCTTATCGATTAGAAATACTAGTACCGGAACAGTGTACATTGCCCATAGAGCAACCGGAACACAATTCAATGGTGATGTGACTTTCAGCGGTTCAAATATATACAGCAATTACTATGGAACAGCAACTTATTCCGGAAATATTATCTTGGATAGAGAAACAGGGAATATGTTTTTTGGAACATCAACAGGGTCATGTACTCAGATTCATGGCAAGAAAATAAGTATTAGCAGCAAAGGAATTTCTTCAGGTAGGGTTGGGCTTAGAAACTTTACATCCCTTGACTCCTCCTCTGCAATAAATTTAACAGTAACAGGAAGTGCACGTCTTTATTTTTCAGAAGGCTCAACCTTTCATGATACGATAATCGCCTCGGCGCCACAAATATTGTTAAATGGAACAAAGTTTCGTAATGTAACCAGCTTTACATCTACCACAGGCGGAATAGCCTCCAATGGTGGTTGTTACTTTGTCAAAGCAATGACTTTTGTTGGCAACAGTTCTACTTCGGCATTGATTGCATTAGCAAGTACCAATGCAGATACATTTGCTCTTTCTTCAATTATTGAAAGTACGAATGGATCTTTGTCGATTAACAAAGGTTTATTTTATGGAAAAAGTACAATAAAAAACAACTCCACTACAGGTGAAGGATTTTTCATTGCATCAACCGGCAGTTGTACATTTAAAGACACTCTCTACATTTATAAATTTGGAAGCACGGGCGTTCGTTTTGGAAGCAGTGGCGGAACAACAGTACTGGATAGCAATAGTACGTATGTCGCTGAATCCGGTGCAGGCGGAATTGCTTTTATGCTAAATGTGACAAAGTTAAGTTCGAGCTCCATGACTATGGAAGAGTCACCAACTACGTTGACCCTTACTTCGGGCAACAGTTTCAATGGTAACTTTTATTTTCATGGTGAATCGGTTATCTCAACAGGAACTACTTTCAATTCAGCAGCAACATTGAAGATGCATGCCACAGCAAATGTTACATTCGGCGGTGGCAATACTTTCAACGGAACAACGATCATTCAGGATTCAAGTTCGACTGCACACAATACATATCTTGCCAATAGTACAGCCGATGATTTCAATGCTGATGTCACATTCATACAAAAAGGAGCCAATGTTAATTTATTTCCGGCCTACACAAAGAATTCAACATTCTTTGGCAACATCACCATTGACGGTTCTTCATCCATGCAACTAGGCGGCAATGGCGGGAAAGTAATTTTAGATGGATCTACCGCACAGTCCATCAACCGAGGCTCAACTTCACTTTATCCAACGATAAAAAAACTGCAAGTCAATAAATCAAGTAATTCGCTCACCTTAAATTCGCCGTTGACGGTTTCGGATTCCTTGCAATTAACGAATGGAAGAATCAATACCGATACTGCCAATCTGCTTTCTATTTCGCATGGAGGAAAACTGATAGGTGGAAGTGACTCTACATATATTAATGGGCCATTGAAGAAAACAGGAAACGCTGCATTTACTTTTGCAGTGGGTTCAGCTTCTCTTGTTCATCCATATCATCCAATTGAGATCACCGCACCGACTTCATCTACCGATGCCTACACAGCGAATTATTTTGCAACCGCTCAAACGATAGGAACAGCAATTGATTCTACGATAGATAATCTTAATGCCTGTCAATACTGGAACCTCAACCGTAATTCTGGAACCTCGAAAGTAAAAGTAAAACTCAGCTGGAATAATGATAGTTGCGAAACTATTTCACCAAGCAATTTCAGAGTGACGGGGTGGAATGGATCGATGTGGGAAGATCTTGGGAATGCTGCTACTTCAGGAGATAGCATTGTTGGAACTGTTCAGTCGGGGGATAGTTTGAATTCGATTAGTAGTTTGACCTTGGCTTTTTTGAAATGTTCTGCGTTTAGAAAAATTGTTGTTTCCTCTAATATTAGATGCAAAGGGGGCAACGACGGAGCCGTTGTTGTCATTGCTAAAGGTGGAACTGCCGGATATAGTTATGCTTGGGAAAATAATTTGGGAGTGAATTCTCTATTAACTAATTTGAGTGTTGGTAAATACCATTATCAAGCTATTGATTCAAGGGGGTGTGTATTAATGGATAGTATCGAATTAGATGAACCAGATAGCATATTGTTGGATTTCGATATTGTTGAATCAACCTGTGGGGATTCAATAGGTTCTATTGAAGTCATCCCTTCAGGAGGAGTTTCGGGCTACCGCTTTTATTGGACATATAATGGTGATACAATAAATACAATTAGTAATATTCCATCAGGTGAATATGCAGTAACCGTGAGTGATTCTAACGGTTGTTATATTGTCTCAAAACAAATTATTCATGACACAGATGGCCCTGGAATGAATATTATTGATCAGGAAAATGTAATTTGTTTTGGGAATTCAAATGGAAGTGTTGAAGTGAGCGGCGCAGACAGCAATGGTCCGTATAAATACCAATGGACTAGATTCAATCAAGACACTCTTCCAGTATTGAATAATTTAAGCAGTGGAATTTATATAGTACAAATTACAAATAATAATGGCTGTGTTTCATTGGATACAATTGAGATTTTACAACCAGATACATTTGATGTTTCTTTGCAAATTACAGGCACTTCTTGTGGAAGCAGTACAGGGGAGATAATAGCAATTATAAATGGCGGCGAATTCCCTTACAGTTACTCTTGGACAATGTCTGCAGATACTGATTCTATAGCTACTGGATTGTCACAAGGGAGCGACACTTTGGTTGTAACGGATGCCAATGGATGTGTTATTACTTCAATAGGAGAAATTGTAAGTATTAGTGGACTTTCAGTTTCTACAGAAGTAATTCAAAATGTAATGTGTTTTCCAGATAGTGGAGCAATCGTCAAGGCAACTGTTTTGGGCGGCACAGAACCATACACTTTTGAATGGATTCCAAACGGTGGAACGAATGATACTGCATGGAATTTACCGCCTGACATTTATAATGTCAAGGTTATAGATGCTAATGGTTGTAGAACAAAAAGCCAATTTGAATTAACAGGACCAGATATTCTAAATTTGTATGTTCAAACAATTTATCCTACGAATGATACATTAATGGATGGTAGTGCAATTGCATATGTAGACGGAGGAGTAGCACCATACACCTATAGTTGGTCTAATACTGCTTCAACCGAAGCAATTTTTAATCTTGGTGTTGGAGAAGACAGTCTTATTGTTCAAGATGCAAATGGTTGCATTTCTCAAGCAAGATCACGAAGACCGCAAAATCCTGTTGTAAATACGTGTTTTGGATGCAATTGGGGATGAAACTCATGAAATAATATCATACTGTGGACTTTTTCCTGCACCTCCACCAGTTTCATCATATGTAATAAAAAATATTGTCACAGATTTTCATGCTGATGGCACAGATAACTTTTCAGATGAATGTCAATTTGAAGAAGCAGTTGCATACTTTAATGCTCTGGATCCTCAGATTCCAAAAACAATTGTAATTCCATCAGGAACTTATTATATCGGAAGACAAGATATTACGAGTAAATTTTATTTAAAAGGTCATAGCGTTATGTGTTTTGAAAATATTTCAAACCTCACAATAATGGGAGATAACCCAAGCTCTCCACCAATTTTGAGATTTCAGGATTGCATGAAGTATGGCGTTTTTGATTATCCAGATAATCCTGAATACAGGTTACTAGGAGATTTATCTGCTTTTCCTGTTTCAGGCACTATTGTATCTGGATCAAATGTTATGAATACGACTACATCAACATCTGCTCTAATAGCTGGATATAGAATTTCGGGACCAGGAATTACAAGAGGTACCGAAATTGTCTCAATAGGAACAACCTCTTTAGTAATGTCAAATGATGCTGCAGGAACTACACCGCTGCCTGGGTCAGATACTTTTACAACATATTGTGGAGGAGCCATCACAAGTGTTTATGATTACACACAACTCGCATATCCAGGTATGATGATTCATTTGAATGGATGCCACAATGTTACAATCAAAGATATAGAGCTAGATGGCAATATAGACAATGCTCAAGTTGGGGGAGGGTATTCACAAGGAATTCAAGCTGCATATGATGGTATATTTATTAATGCATCTAAAGATGTAACAATTGATAATGTTAATGTACATCATTTCGGCTCAGACGGTATAAGAATTTATTACCAGTATTGTCCTTCATCATATGAAGGACAACAAATTCCTCCACCATCGATGAATATGAATATAACAAATTCAAAATTCAATTACAATGGTAGAAATGGAATGACATGGGGAGGTGGCAGTGGGTTAACTGTTATAGGTTCTGAATTTAACTGGACTGGTCAAAGTAGATTAGTTTCACCACCGGGTGCAGGGATTGATATCGAGTACGAAAATAGTAACATCGGAAATTCCAATGGGACATTTATTGATTGCGATTTCAAATTCAATAAAAATTATGGAATGACTTGTAATGCTTTTAAGGGATTCGGAAACCGGGATAACTATGATAATTTTGCAAAAAATTTTGATTTTCAGTATTGCAGATTCGTAGGTTCAGAATTTGGTCTCTGTGCCATTCCAAATTCAAAAGGCTTTGCATTTCGACATTGTGACTTTTATGGAGAGTTGCAATTTGCGTATCCTTCTTTGGCAAATAATTTGGCGGCACAAAATACAAATCATCAAAATCCCACATTCATCAGTTGTACATTTAATGAAGAATATCTAGATCCTATTTTAGGCGGATTAAATATTAGCTCAACTCCTGATGAGTTTGGTATAGCTTATACAGATCCAGGAGTTTGTCACCCTACTTGTGGCTCGGGTCTATGTTCTGGACATCCTTATGCAATAAACTTTGGCCAAACAACAAGAATAAGATTTGAAAGTTGCTCTTTAACCACTAAATATAGTTTAAAAGAAATTTTAATTGGGAATAATTGTCAATTCCCTGTCAATTCTTATAGCTTAAGCACTTTCAAAGATTGCATTTTCGAAAACCATGGGTTAAATGGTATGTCATGCGATGGAGGTTATTCAAACCCTCTATATGTTATATACAACGCGAATTTTTTACTTCCTGTTTCACAATTCAATTATCCAGTCACAAATTTTGCAAATTATGGACCGCCTTGGTATTGTTCTGGATGCGGTGATATATATTATGGACACAGAGCAGCCATAACAAATCCACAAAACGTAACGGGCACTTCGATTTCTATTAATACTTCTTACTTTCCTAAATTTATTCCTACACCAGATCCTAATCCAATTGGCGGTTACTTTTGGGTGCCATGTCAAGCAGTTCCAATAACGTATCCAGTATGTGCTCCTTTAAGGAAAAAAAGTACAATAAATGATATAATGTTTATATTTACAGTTTATCCTAATCCCTCAAGTGCTAAACTAACATTAGTTGATTCTCATGTAGACGATTTTATTGTTATCAAAAACTTGTTAGGGCAAATTGTGGAAAGTAAATTAATAAATTCTTTAAATACTGAAATAAGTATCCAGAATTATAAACCAGGTATATATTTAATAAATTCCCAAAAGGGAGAATTTTGCAAATTTGTTAAAATTGAATAGATATGAAAATTGTTCTTTTTATTTTAGTAACCAATATCACTGTTCTGGTTGGTCAAACTCCAGTAATCGATTGGCAAAAGAGTTATGGTGGCAGTGAAAGTGATATTGCCACTAGTATTGTTAAACTGCCCAATGGTGAATATGTAATTTGTGGATTTTCAGAATCTGACGATGGAGATGTTGTTAATCATCATGGATTTTCTGGAGGGTCTGATTTTTGGATATATAAGATAGACAGTTTAGGAACGATAATTTGGAGCAATTGTCTTGGCGGTACATTAGGTGAGGAGGCATACTCATTGAGTAATACTTATGACGGCGGATTTCTGGTAGTTGGCACTACTACGTCAAATGATTTTGATGTTTCTGGTCTTCATGGTGGTGGGCCTTTTGGGGGAAATGAG
>JBMQEM010000056.1:0-2018 GCA_049363815.1 Bacteroidota bacterium | reverse complement strand
ATAAAAAACTCACTGAAGCGGAACACCTCTATGTAAAAATACGCAAGATGATGCAACAATACCATAATGCTGATATAGGTTATGAACCAATTAAAGCCCATAACACCGGGTGTAAGTTTCGTATCAGTATCGTAACCATCACGTGGTGCGATAAGCTTTAATACTCCCGGCCGCGCAAATGCCATGAAGACAGTTGCTGCAGCATGAATGCCGCCGCTGGTACCAAACATATCGATCACTAATCCTGTGCAGAGAGCAAGAATAAGTAACAACCACTTTGGTGTTTCAACCGGAAGCATGAGAATGAAGAGGATGTAAACATATGGATTGACATAGCCACTCCATTGAATATGATTGAGCAGGACAACTTGTAATCCGATAAGGAAGATAAAGCGCCATAGTTGAGCCAGGATTTTAACGATCATTTTTTAATGGCTCCTCCAATGCCTGTTGTTCATCTTTTAAAAGATTGCTTACTATATATACATAGGATAAACTTCCAAACCTTGTTGACAAGCGGATAGTGATATCCTGGAATGTACTATTTGAAGTCGGATTAACAGACTCCACCACTCCGATCAAGATTCCTTCAGGAAAAATAGAAGAGAAAGAAGTTGTGATGATCGTATCGCCTTTACTTACCTTAACGTGTTTTTCAATATCGTTTAACCGGCCGTGAGTTGCATCAAATCCATCCCAAACCATTGATCCGATAAAGTTTGTTTTTTTCAGACGGGCACTGATACGACTGTCTTTATGAAGAAATGAAATTACCGAACAATAATGTTCGGAAACATCTTTAACAATTCCAACGATTCCATCCGGACAGATCACGCCCATTTCAGGTTGTACACCTTGCAGACTACCGCGGTTTAGAGTAAGATAATTACTTCTGCGATTTGTAGTATTATTCACAACTTTGGCAGTCATGAAAGTATATTGTTGTTTCAGTACTGTATCGGATTGAACTCTTCGGATAGCGCTGTCGATATAAAATACATCAGGCATCAATGATTTGAAAGCAGCATTTTCTCTTGAGAGAGCGTCGTTAGTAATTCCCAAATTGATGTATTCAGTTACAGAACTGACAGCAGAGTTTACTTTAGCAGCAACCTGATTGGTAGAATTGATGAAACTTGCGCGTTGGAAATTATTATTCTGAACGATAAGGTAACCGCATAGAATTTCCAGGAGCAGGAAAGAAATAAAAAAGTTATACTTCCAGAGGAAGAGAAACAGATTACGCATTCATCAATTAGATTTTCCCACAGAAATCGTATCGACTGATTAAGGAATAAGGAATTTGAAACGTCCGATATTTTTCAAAGCAATACCGGTACCACGAACAACTGCACGTAGTGGATCTTCAGCAACGTGAACAGGCAATTTTGTTTTCAAAGCTATTCTTTGATCCAGTCCACGAAGAAGAGCGCCACCACCGGTCAGATAAATTCCGGTACGATAAATATCGGCAGACAATTCAGGTGGAGTCATTTCCAGAGCTTTCAGAATCGCTTCTTCAACTTTTGAAATTGATTTATCAAGTGCATGAGCAATTTCAGAATAGCTCACTGTAATTTCTTTTGGAATACCCGTCATAAGATCGCGGCCATGAACAGCGAAATCAGGTGGCGGATTTTCCAGTTCAGGTAATGCTGAACCAACTTCAATTTTAATTCTTTCGGCAGAACGTTCACCGATCAGGATATTGTGCTGACGACGCATGTAATCCCAGATGTCATTTGTAAAACCGTCACCTGCTACGCGGATAGACTGATCGCAAACAATTCCACCAAGAGCGATGACAGCAATTTCACTTGTACCACCACCGATATCGATGATCATATTTCCCATTGGTTCTTCCACATCGATACCGATACCGATTGCAGCAGCCATTGGTTCATGAATAAGATACACTTCTTTCGCACCGGCATGTTCAGCAGAATCACGAACGGCTCTCTTCTCAACTTCAGTAATTCCTGAAGGGATACAGATCACCATTCTCAGAGAAGGAGTAA
>JBMQEM010000055.1:0-8110 GCA_049363815.1 Bacteroidota bacterium | reverse complement strand
GCCAAAAAATCTCCCGCAGATTACCGCAGATAAATTCGCAGATAAATCCGCAGATCGGGGCTACCCATTTTGAGACTTCATAAAATCTGTTTATTGTATAAATTGTTAAGTTGAAATCCGATTTCATAATGCATTAAGCTGATGCAAAATAATTGTTCATTTTATCTTGTAATCTTGAATAGCCTTCGCAAGATCTGCGCCTTATCTGCGAATTTATCTGCGCGATCTGCGGGAAATAAATAATGCCAAAAAATCTCCCGCAGATTACCGCAGATAAATTCGCAGATAAATCCGCAGATCGGGGCTACCCATTTTGAGACTTCATGAAATCTGTTTATTGTATAAATTGTTAAATTGAAGAGAGGTAGATTTAAAGAAATGAAAAGTTGATCAATACTTTTTATTTTGTGTAGTAAATTTTTCTTGTTTTTGTTATGCCCCATAGCAAAAGCAGATCAGAATTCAACTCTGAATCTTCGGGTTTTATATTTTTGTTCCATGTCAGTACCGAGCAGTCATTGTTTAAAATTATTGTATCTCCCATAGATCTTGAGATCTGAGCCAATGCGGCTTTTTCGCATTTGTTATTTTGGAATTCAGGTTTGTCTGCTGTAGTATAGATCAAAAGAACTAAAGCAATAAGGAAAAAATAGTATGGTTTATTTTTTGAAATATTTCTGAAAACATGAAGTGTTGTTGCACCAAACATAAATATCAGGCACAATGTTATTGGAAGAATAGTGTCATATCGTACAACATTTGGACGATAATCCCTGTAACCACCGAATGGTAATAATAGAATATAGATGATTGTGAAAATTCCAACCCATTTAAAAGTGTTCAGAATTTTTCTTCCGCTTTCGTTGTTATAATGTTTGCGAATGATGAGAACGTTTATGAATAGTATCAGAAACAAAATTGGAAATCCTAGCTTTTGGGTAAATTGCAGATAAATTCCAATAGGGAGTTTTGAATATAATTCTGTAAGTGATGCATGAGTGTTATTCAGGTTGTATTGACCTATAAATAATGAATAGACGGAAAAAATTGAAATAGGAATTAAGTAGGCGAAGAACTCAAAAGGAAGTTTTTTATTATTGTTTTTAACCAGACCTGATTCTTCTTTATTCCTTTTCGAAAGAAAGAAATTAATAAATAAAAGAACAGAACAAATTAGTGCAATTCCTGTGTTTAAAGGGCCGCTCAGACTTGCAATTACAGAAAGAACAATCCAGATTAAAATTTTTATAAAATTTGGTTTTGACGGATTATTATGATAGAGTCTGAAAATTAGGGGAAGAAAATAGATCACAATAACTAATATGGGTAATGCATAGAAAAATGTATAAGTTGGTGTTGAATCGATTATTCCCATATAATGCTTGTAACCGTTTGTCTGAAAAAGGGGTGCGATTAGAACAGCTGAAATAATAAAGTCTAGTTTAAAAATGTTCTTTGTTCCTGAAATTGCTATAGACAAAAGTGCTATCAAAAGAATTTGAACCAAGATCTTTAAGATTGCAGCGGATAAATACACGCTTTCAATTGGAGTGACTGCCACTTGAAGAATTATTGGAACATTCTCAAAATATTTTTTAATTCCCCAGTGACAAAAAAACCTGTTGGGATTGGAGTAAGGTTGTTGAGAGAAAAAAACGTCTGTACCAAAAGGGCTTTCAAGTATGGGACTCACGTCTTGTGAAGGAACTATATTCCATGCCAAATCACCATCTAGTGGTTGTGCATAATGTTGAAAGAAAGAATAGCTCGTATCAGTAAATAATAAGAGAAAAAGAATAAAATATAATATTTTCCTGTTTCTCTTTTTACTATCAGAATTGAAGATTTCCTGCAAAAGCCTGTTCTTAAAAATTAATAAATATCACTTACGTAAATTGAAAGGTATTGCAAATGAATAAGAGATTATCATTTAACCCCGGATCCATTTTCCATACCTTTCACAGGTGCAACAAACGCCAGTTCTCCATTTGCATTTTCAGCCATTAAGATCATCCCCTGCGATTCAATACCTTTTATCTTTCTTGGTTCAAGATTTACAAGAATACTTACTTGCTGGCCAATGATGTCTTCCGGCTTGTAATATGCTGCAATGCCGCTTACAACAGTGCGCTGATCAATGCCGGTATCGATCGTAAGTTTTAATAACTTGTCTGTCTTCGGTACTCTTTCCGCAGTAAGAATTGTTCCGACGCGAATATCCATCTTCGAAAAATCGTCGAAGGATGTCGATGGTTTTGCAGGCGTCACTGCAGGTGCTACCTGATTTGCAGCCTTACTCGCCTGAAGTTTATTGATCTGGAATTCGATGGCTTCATCCTCGATCTTATCAAACAACAATGACGCTTCACCTAACTGGTGTCCGGCTTTGAACAACATCTTTCCGTGAAAATCATCCCATTTCAACTTTTCAAGATTCAGCATTTTGAAAAGTTTTTCAGAGGAGAATGGAAGAAATGGTTGCATACAATTTGCCAGAGCTCCTGCGATCTCAAGCGAAACAGACAGGATCGTCTCAACACGCTTCGGATCTGTTGCCTGGATCTTCCATGGCTCATTGTCTGCTAAATATTTGTTGCCGGTCCGTGCAAGATTCATTAACTCAAACAACGCATCACGGAAACGATATTCTAAAATGTTCTCTTTTATTTTTGCCGGAATCGCTTTGATCGCTTCAATGCAAAGTTTGTCTTCTGCATTTAATTCGTTCATTGCAGGAACTTTTCCGTTATAATATTTCTGAGTCAATACCAGAGTGCGATTGATAAAATTTCCAAGTATGGCTACTAACTCATTGTTGTTTCTCGCCTGAAAATCTTTCCACGTAAAATCATTGTCCTTATTTTCAGGAGCAGTTGCACACAATACATACCGCAATACATCCTGCTTGTTTGGAAATTCTTCTAAGTATTCATGAAGCCATACTGCCCAGTTTCTCGAGGTAGAAATTTTATCTCCCTCCAGATTCAGGAATTCATTCGATGGAACATTTTCCGGCAGAATAAAATCACCATGAGCCTTCAGCATTGCAGGAAAAATAATACAATGGAAAACGATATTGTCCTTACCAATGAAATGCAGTAATCTTGATTTATCACTCTGCCAGTATTTTTTCCATCCATCCGGATCTTTTCTTTCTGCAAAAAGTGCTTTCGTTGCAGAGATGTATCCAATAGGCGCATCAAACCAAACATAAAGTACTTTAGCTTTTGCTTCCGGAAGCGGAACAGGAACGCCCCAGTCAAGATCACGTGTAACAGCACGTGGCTGTAAGCCCTGATCAAGCCAGGATTTGCATTGACCATATACATTGTTTTTCCAATCGCCTTCATGTGAACGGATCCACTTGTCAAGCCATTGCTCCTGTATCTTATCCAAAGGCAAATACCAATGTTTTGTTTTCTTCTTTACAGGAGGTTTGCCACTCAATTGCGAATGGGGATTGATCAGGTCTTCCGGCGTCAAACTCTTTCCGCATTTTTCACATTGATCTCCATATGCATTTGTGTTACCACAATTCGGACAAGTTCCGGTGATGTATCTGTCTGCAAGAAATGTCTGAGCTTCCTCGTCGTAATATTGCTCACTTTCTGCTTCTGTAAAAATTCCTTTTTCGTAGATTACTTTGAAAAAATCTGATGCTGTGTCATAATGGATCTTTTCCGAAGTTCGATGATATATGTCGAATGAGATTCCGATATCAGCGAAACTTTTTTTAATGATCGAATGATATTTGTCAACCACTTGCTGCGGTGTAATTCCTTCCTTCCTTGCACGTAAGGTGATAGGAACGCCATGTTCATCAGAACCACAGATGTAAACCACATCTTCGTTCATCATTCTTAAAAAGCGGACATATATATCTGATGGTAAATATGCTCCGGCCAAATGTCCGATATGGACTGGTCCGTTGGCATATGGTAATGCAGCTGTGACGATCGTTGGTTTCATAAATTGTATTTGGGATTGTTCAAAACAGATGTTGAATATTCAGCATAGATTAAACGAGAATCCCCGAACTTTAAAGTAATTTCGCAGGCAAAGATAGAAATATGATCCGACCTCCATACCTGAAAGAAGGAGATACTGTTGCAATTGTTTCAACTGCCCGAAAAGTATCAAAATTCGAAATTAAGCCTGCAATTGACCTGCTCAAAAGCTGGGGACTTGAGGTTCAGACAGGAAAGAATTTATATAAGGAAGAAAATCAGTTTGCGGGTTCTGATGAAGACAGAGCAGGCGACCTTCAAAGGGCTTTGAATAATAAAAATGTTCAGGCTGTGTTATTTGCGCGTGGTGGATATGGAACAGTCAGGATCATTGATCAGATCGACTGGAAGAAATTTATAAAGCAGCCGAAATGGCTGATCGGGTATAGCGACATCACTGTTGTCCATTCTCATGTTCACAGGCATTGTCTTGTTCAGACCTTGCACGCGCCGATGTCATTGAATATTCCCAAACTAAATGCACCCTGCCTGCAGGTTTTTAAAGAAACACTTTTTGGAAAGCCATTACGATATTCATCGTCAAAGCAATTGCCCCAACTTGAAAAACTGAACAGGAAAGGAAAGTCAAAAGGAAGATTAGTAGGCGGTAACCTCTCTATCCTTTATAGTATGTCCGGTACGCCTTCCGAAATAGATACTGCCGGAAAGATTCTTTTCCTTGAAGACCTCGATGAATATTTATATCATGTCGACAGAATGATGATGAATCTGAAACGAAGCGGAAAACTGAAAGACCTTGCAGGTTTGATCGTTGGCGGAATGTCTGAAATGAAAGACAATCCGATCCCTTTCGGGAAAACGGCGGAAGAGATCATTCATGATGCTGTAAAGGAATTTAGCTTTCCGGTTGTATATGGTTTTCCGGCAGGACATATTCCGAATAATTACCCACTGATCATGGGTAGCGAAGTAACTTTAAACGTAACCGATAAAATGGAGTTGAGTTTTCATAATGGTTGATGCAAAAGAATTAGGAAGAAGGGGGGAGATGATTGCAGCGGAAGAACTTGTGAAAAAAGGGTACAAGATCTTATCTAAGAATTTTATTTTTGATCATAAAGAAGTAGATATTGTTTGTGAGTTCAATGGACAAATTGTTTTTGTCGAAGTAAAAACAAGGACAAGCCCGTACCTCAGTGATCCATCGTTACTCATACCTATAAAGAAGCAAAGACAGATCATCAAGGTTGCCGATCATTACATGAAAGAATTCTATCCCGACAAAGAGGCGATCTTTGATGTCATCATCGTCATCACGAATTCGGAGTATACAAGGCATGAACATATTGTGGAGGCGTTTTATCCGATGGTTTAATGGTGAGTAGTGAGTGGTAAGTAGTAAGTAGCACTCCATTCTTGATTAGCTATTGATCGACTTTTAGTAAGTAGATAAGTAGTAAGTAGTAAGTGATGAGTAGTGAATGATACCCTTTTATTCATTTGTAAATTCTTGCAATTTAGTAACTAGTGCGACTCACCACTTACTACTTACCACTCACGATTTCAACCAACTACTCACCAAAAAAGAGTATCTTCGCCCCATGAAAAAATCAGGCAGGTCCTCAGCAGGCAGGACAGGTTCTTCTTCGAAATCAGGCAGAAAAGGCTCTTTTTCTAAAGATAGTGGAGGAAAAAGTGGCGGAAAACGAGCATATGGTGCCTCGTCAGGTAGCGAAAAACCGCGTTTTAGCAGGAGTGCGGATGGTCCGAGCGACCGTCGTAGCTCCAGAAGTGATGAAAGAGGAAGCGACAGACCAAAAAGAACATCGTTCGGTGACGATGCTCCAAAAAGACCATATAACAGAGGCGAAGGAAGTACCGGTCGCCCAAAAACATCGAGATCTTTCGATGAAAAACCAAAACGAGCTTATACTCCTCGTGATGAAAACCGGACTTCTTCTGAAGATAGACCGAAACGTCCATACAACAGAGGTGAAGGTAGTAGTGAACGTCCAAGATCGTCAGGTTATGGTGATGGACCAAAGCGGCCATCAAGAATAGGTAGCACTGAACGTTCTCGTTCAAGTGAAGACTCACAAAAAAGACCATACAACAGAGGCGGCGGAACAGGATTTCGTGGTAAGTCTTCACGATCATTCGATGAAAGACCGAAACGAGAGATCGATCCGAGTGAAGACAGAAGAATTTTAGGTGACGATGCACCAAAGCGTCCGTACACAAGACGGGTTGATGGTGATCGTCCAAAGACATCAAGGTCGTTTGATGAAAAACCAAGACGTGATTTTGATCCGGGAGAAGACAGAAGAATTTCAGGGGATGATGCATCAAAGCGTCCGTACACAAGACGGG
The DNA here is from genome assembly GCA_049363815.1 of Bacteroidota bacterium. Lineage (GTDB taxonomy): Bacteria > Bacteroidota > Bacteroidia > AKYH767-A > 2013-40CM-41-45 > JADKIH01. Next base: position 1,772 of record JBMQEM010000055.1, on the reverse strand, counting down.
TGGATGGCGATCGTCCGAAGACATCTAGGTCTTTTGACGAAAAACCAAAACGTTCGTATTCAGATCGTGGCGATTCATCAACAAGAGAAGATAAACGTTCATCATCGAGTGATGAGCGTCCGAAGCGTGCATACGAAAAAGGAGAATACAAACCATTTTCAAGAGATGAAAAACGTCCGCGGAGATCGTCAGATGAAACAGCACCAAAAAGAAATTTCAACAGAGGTGCGGGCAGCGATGATCGCAGACCTTCGTTTGGAAGAGATATAACACCTGATGCAGAACGTCCGGTACGTAAAGCATTTAATGACGATGCACCGAAGAGTGAATTCGATCGGAGCAAGAGAAGAACATCATCAACAGGTTCGCGTGATGCCGGTGGCAGAGGCGGAGCAAGAGGCGAGCGTCCGGCAGGAAGAAGTTCAGCAGGAGCACGCGGTGGTTCATTCGATAAAAAACCATCGTTCAGGGGAAAGAAAGATGAAGGAGAATTCGGTGCAAAGAAATGGAACCGTAAAGAGTCATCAGGATTTTATGGTGAAAAGAAAAAAGCTTCACCCGCACGTCCTAAAGCAGACGATGATGGTTCAACACGATTGAATAAATTCATTGCCAATGCAGGAATTTGTTCCCGTCGCGAAGCGGATGAAATGATCGAAGCCGGTGTAATTTCCGTTAATGGAAAAGTGATCACTGAAATGGGTTACAAAGTTCTACCCGGCGATGAAGTAAAATATAATGGCGAAACGTTGCGTGGTGAGAGTATGGTTTATATTCTTTTGAATAAGCCAAAAGATTTTATCACGACAACAGAAGATCCCGATGACCGTAAAACGGTGATGGGACTTATTGCCAAAGCATGTAAAGAAAGAGTGTATCCGGTTGGAAGACTCGACAGAAATACAACGGGAGTTTTGCTTTTCACTAATGACGGCGATCTTGCAAGAAAATTAACACACCCATCTTTCCAGATGGAAAAAGTTTATCAGGTTGAATTAGATAAGAACCTGAAAACAGCCGACATGGAACAGATCTCTGAGGGGTTGAAACTGGAAGATGGTCCGATCAAGGTTGATAATATTCTTTATGCAGGCAATGGCGAAGAACGCAATGTAGTAGGAGTAGAGTTACACTCTGGCAAGAACCGCATCGTCCGCAGAATTTTCGAACACCTCGGCTACGAAGTAAAAAAACTCGACCGCGTAATTTTCGCAGGACTTACAAAGAAAGATCTTCCAAGAGGAAGATGGAGATTTTTAACAGACATGGAAGTCGCATCATTAAAAATGATGACGAGTAAAGTGAAAAAATAATATTCGATTGCATTGAAAAAAAGTCCGGAGAAATTTCTTCGGACTTTTTTTGTTATGTAGCTGCGAAGGTACAGCTGCGAAGGTACAGCTGCGAAGGATTTTTAATCCTTTGCTCCCGAGCTGTGGATTTTTAATCCACCGAATCAAGTAACGACTTTAATTAAGAAAAAAAATTTCCCGCAGCTGCGAAGGTACAGCTGCGAAGGATTTATAATCCTTTGCTCCCCGAGCTGTGGATTTTTAATCCACCGAAACAAATAATCGTCTTGAATCAAGCAAAAAAAATTTCCCGCAGATCCCGCAGATGAAGGCGCAGATAAATTCGCAGATCTCGCTACCAAATTGTTTAAAAAAATTCCATTGGTCTAATAAAAAAACTTGTTCACTTGAAAAAAGTTGAAATTTTCCACTTCATTCCACTTCATTCCACTTCATTCCACTTCATTCCACTTCATTCCA
>JBMQEM010000054.1:0-8177 GCA_049363815.1 Bacteroidota bacterium | reverse complement strand
CGAATGGACAATAATCTATCCTGTCGACATACAAATGTTCCATCAAAGACATGTTCCCTTCTACTTTCATCATTGCGTAGGTCATCACCAGACGCCGGTTCAATTCTTCAGTTTCCTGAGGAGTATAAAAAACGGTCTCCCATAAAGTATCCTGCCCTGCTTTATTACTTAACTGGATTGAATAATTATATCTCAGGAGATCTGAATAAACAAAAGGAAGGTCTTCTATCCGGCCATAGTCTTCCAGGTAAATGAACAGCTCTTCACTTATCCTGTAGCTTTTCTTCTTCTTGGAAATTTCATTCATATGGTATAAAATTAAGGGTTTGCAGCCTTAATTTTATATGGCTTTCAGAATAAGATTAACAATCGGGATGTTAAGTAAACGCTTTGGGAAACTACTTCACTTCCTGTGTTATTTTCAAATTATAATATTACTGAGCCTAACCAGCGTTCAATTTCCGCAACAAGTAGTCCTTTTCTTTCGGCATAGGCATTTACCTGATCTCTGGCAATTTTTCCCAAACCGAAATAATGCGATTCCGGATTTGCAAAATACAATCCGCTGACTGATGATGTCGGATACATGGCCAGGCTGTCTGTGAGTGTCATGCCGGTATTTTTTTCGACATCAAGTAATTTCCAGATGGTGATCTTTTCGGTATGATCAGGTTGGGCCGGATAGCCGGGTGCAGGACGTATACCTTTGTATTTTTCCTTTATCAGCTCTTCATTGCTTAAAGTTTCACTTGAAGCATAACCCCACAACTCACGACGGACCTTTGCATGCATTAGTTCTGCGAAAGCTTCAGCCAACCGGTCTGCCAGCGCCTTCAGCATGATCGAAGAATAATCATCATGTTCCTTTTCAAATTTTTCAATCCATTTTTCCATCCCAATTCCGGTAGTAAGTGCAAATGCTCCGATAAAATCAGTTTCAGGTACTGTTGTAACTGATTGAGATATCGATTGAGATTTTTGTTCTGCCAGAACATGAGATTTAGGTTTAATAAAATCAGCCAATGCAATATTTGCAAATCCATCTGCCTTCCGGCTCTGCTGACGAAGTGTGTGAAATTTTGCAATTGTTTTGGTAGCATCATGGTCTAGTACTTCGATATCATCTCCGGTAGCATGTGCAGGAAATATTCCAACAACGGCATTTGCTTTGATCCACTTCTCACTTATTACCTGCTTCAACATCGCCTGTGCATCATTGAATAACTTTGTGGCTTCTTCACCTCTGACAGGGTCCTTGAGGATCTTCGGATAAGACCCTTTCATTTCCCAACTGATAAAGAAAGGTGTCCAGTCAATATACTTTGCAATTTCTTCTATCGGATAATCCATGAAAACTTTTGTTCCCAGCAATTCGGGAGCAACGATCTCAGTTGAGTTCCAGTCGATCTTAAATTTATTTTCACGTGCATTCTCAAGTGACAAAATATCTGCTTTCGCTCTCGCATTGATATGATATTCCCGGAGTCGTGCATTTTCCTCAGAATTATTTTTTACAAACTGTTCCCTGAGATCTTTGGAAAGCAGATTCGAAACGACAGTCACCGATTTAGATGCATCGTTAACATGTACCACGGGATTAGAATAATTTTGTTCGATCTTTACAGCAGTATGAACTTTTGAAGTTGTAGCTCCGCCGATCATTAACGGGATCATGAAATTTTCCCGTTGCAGTTCTTTTGCCACATGAACCATTTCATCAAGACTCGGAGTGATCAATCCACTTAACCCGATTACATCAACATTTTCCCGACGTGCTGCTTCCAGGATCTTTTCTGCAGGAACCATTACACCGAGATCAACAATATCATAATTGTTACAGGCCAGAACAACACCGACAATATTTTTTCCAATATCATGCACATCACCTTTTACAGTAGCAAGTAATACTTTTCCTGCTTTACTTTTCTTTTCCGTTTTTTCTGCTTCAAGATATGGCGTAAGATAGGCAACACCTTTTTTCATTACCCTCGCACTTTTCACAACCTGAGGAAGGAACATTTTTCCTGCGCCAAACAGATCTCCAACCACATTCATTCCATCCATCAAAGGACCTTCAATGATATGCAATGTCTTTTCATATTTGGTACGGGCTTCATCCAGATCAGCTTCAATGTAATCAGTTACTCCTTTTACCAGTGCATGAGTAAGACGTTTCTCAACAGGCTCTCTGCGCCATGCTTCATCCTTTTCTTCTTTGACATTTACCAACCCTTTTAGAGATTCGGCAATTGCTATAAGTCGTTCCGTTGCTTCATCATTTCTGTCGAGAAGAACATCTTCTACGGCAGTCAGAAGATCAGCGGGAATGTCATCATAAACCTGGAGCTGACTGGGATTAACAATACCCATGTCCATTCCTGCTTTTACTCCGTGATAAAGAAACGCTGAGTGAATGGCTTCTCTGACTACATCATTTCCCCTGAAGGAGAATGAAACATTGCTCACTCCACCGCTTACTTTTGCCAGTGGAAGATTTTTCTTTATCCATTTTGTCGCTTCGAAATAATCGATTGCATTTCTTCTGTGCTCTTCCATTCCCGTAGCAACAGGGAAAATATTCGGGTCGAAAATAATATCCTGAGGCGGGAAGTTAATTTTCCCGGTAAGTAATTTATATGCGCGTTCACAGATCTCAATCCTGCGGGCAAGAGTATCAGCCTGTCCGTTTTCATCGAATGCCATAACGATCACAGCTGCACCATAACGGCGAACGATCTTCGCTTGACGCAAAAACTCCTTTTCGCCTTCTTTTAGTGATATAGAATTCACTACTGATTTTCCCTGCGTACATTTAAGTGCTGTTTCAATTACAGGAAATTTCGATGAATCGATCATGATCGGAAGTTTTGCAATATCCGGTTCAGAAGCAATGTAATTCAGATAGGTGGTCATTGCATAATGTGCATCCAGCATCCCTTCATCCATGTTTATATCGATAACCTGAGCACCACCTTCTGTTTGTTCGCGTGCTACTGACAATGCTTCTTCATACTGTTCTTCTTTGATCAGTCGTAAGAATTTTTTAGAACCGGTAACATTGGTCCGTTCACCAACATTCATAAAATTAGATTCAGGACGAAGCGTTACCGCTTCCAGTCCACTGATCCTAAGATATGGTTCAACAGAAGGGATCTTCCTTGGTTCTATTGTCGCTGCAAGTTTTGCAATGTGCGCAATATGCTCAGGAGTAGTTCCGCAACAACCACCGGCGATATTCAGAAATCCATGATTCAGAAAATCGCTGATGTGATGTCCCATGTGTTCAGGAGATTCATCATATTCTCCAAATTGATTTGGCAGTCCGGCATTCGGATAAGCACTGATATAAAACGGAGCCTTTTCGGAAAGTTCTTCAATGTAAGGTCGCATTTCTTTTGCACCTAAAGCGCAATTTAGTCCAATGCTCAGAAGATCCATATGAGAAACCGAATTCAAAAAGGCCTCAACGGTTTGTCCTGATAATGTTCTGCCACTTGCATCAGTGATTGTTCCCGAGATCATCACAGGAAGAGAAATATTTTTTTCTTCGAAAACCTGTTGCACAGCAAAAAGTGCAGCTTTTGCATTCAGCGTATCGAATATGGTTTCAATGAGGATAAGGTCAACACCGCCATCTATCAGACCACTTACCTGCTCCACATACGCTTCTGCAACCTGATCAAAGGTTACTGCCCTGAAAGCAGGATTATTCACATCCGGAGAAAGAGTCAGTGTCCGGTTAGTTGGGCCAACAGCACCTGCCACCCATTTTTTTGAATTCCCGGTTTGAGCAGTATATTTTGCAACAGCAGCTTTTGCAATTTTTGCTGATTCGAAATTGAGCTCATAAGAAATATCTTCCAGATTATAATCCGCCATAGAAATCCTCTGGGCACTGAAGGTATTGGTCTCAATGATATCTGCACCGGCATTTAGATACTGAAGATGGATCTCTTCGATGATCTGCGGTTGTGTTATAGACAATAGATCGTTATTTCCTTTCAGCAGGTGCGAAAATTCAGCAAATCGCTCTCCGCGAAAATCGTTCTCTTCAAGACGATAGCGCTGGATCATAGTACCCATTGCACCATCGATGATGAGGATTCGTTTTTTTAATTCTTCTTTAATTGACTGAGGGTGATTCATTGATAAGTTTGAATTGTATGATTGGAATTAGGTTTTTGTGTGGAATGGTATGCAGGTTTCAGGTTTGCTGGTTTCAGGTTGCAGTATGCAAGCCTGTTAACCTGCAAACCTGTTAACCTATTAACCAAAATACTTTTACACTTACCTTGAAAGATTTCAAAAAAAAATCTCCTCCGACAAGTCAGAGGAGATTTTATATAATGATAATATATTTTGCAAATCGATTCTGACTTATCTGACTTCTTTTTGAGAAGAGCGAGTTGGCACCTTCTATTCGCCGCAGCGAATAAGGGTTGCCAAGGTTTCACAGGGCGCAATCCCTCCACCTTTCTTGATAAGCTTATCCGCCACAGGCGGATGTATATTTTTTAAAGAACGATATGCAAAAGTAATAAACAGATTGATTCAATCTGCAATTAAACTTAATTAAGTATTACTTTTTTGGTAATGGTATTCTTTTCTGTTTCAAACCGAAGGAAATAAATACCTGAAGCAAGGTCAGAGACATTCATTTCAGTTGAGTTGGACGTTGAATATTGATCACGGCAAATACGTCCAGTCTGATCGAATAATGTGATCTGCATAGCACCTTGTACAGGCGACTGGATGAATAACCTGTCATTTGCCGGAACAGGATAAACCTTGATAGCCTGAAGCGGATTATTCTTTACACCTGTTCCCAAGACTATATTCACTGTATAATCTTCCGTTTCGCCATAGCTATAACCACTACAGTCACTGCTGGAAACTGCAGGTGCATTAAAGATATAACGAACACGCATTCTGGTTGGTCCCAATACAGCTGTTGGAGGAATATTTATATTCATCACAAAATCGCCTGAGTTTTCAGGAATCGTATCACTGATGTTTGTGAATTCACCGGCATCCTGGAAATCACCATCAGCATTAAAATCAAACCAGATACCGGCGCCATGCGTTCCAGAACCAGCGGCAGAAGCAATGGTCACATCATAATAATCACCTGTTCCCAGATCTGTGGTCAGACTACCTGTATCAGGAAACAGAGTGTAATTATCAGGCATTGCACCATCACAGATCATAGATTCATTCAGCAAAGTGTTAATGGCAACTTTCCCGAGGGCATCACAACCATTAAAATAAACCGGAATACAATAGCAATCCAAAGGAGGATTCTGTCCCATGGTCACAACTGTTGAATATCCATCAAATCCACCACAGCTAACTCTGAGACGGTAATAAGAAGCAACAGTTTGCCCGGTAACACTTGTGACAGTAAAAGTAGCACCAGTGATATCGGTCCAGTTAACATTATCAGTTGAAACTTCCCATTGGAATGTTGTACCTGTAGTGCTATCAGCACCGATAACAGTAAGATCGATTATGTTGAATGCACAGGCTGAAGATAAAGACGAACCAGCTGTTCCGCCATTTGGGGTTGTATTACAAGAAACAGGATAATCGATGATCTGAACATTGTCAATAGCCCACCACCAGTCCCACGATCCTGTCCAGGTAAAGCGTACACGAACGTTAACAGCACCACTTGTTGCCAAAGCATATTGCGTATGTGCAGCATCCATTGTATCCGGGTAACCGACAGCCATAGAATCATAGACGATTGTAATCCAAGAGGAGCCTGAATTTGTACTGATCTCAATTCTTCTTGAAGACCCACCGGTACTTGGTCCGCTGAGAGGACGATATTGTTCGTCCATTTCTAAAAATACTGCACCTGTTGCTGTAGAAATATCAATATCTCCGGTAGTCAGGGATGCATACTCATCTATTTCATCGTCGACGCTACCTTCATCGCTATCAAAAATGGCATAGCTGGTATCGAAACCGGCACCGGAAATTCCGTTCTGATATGGATTTGTAAAGAGCCAGACATTCATTGGCGTGAAACCCAAGCTGTCATTAGTCCAACCGCTCGGTAGTGTTTCTGAAGAAAAATCTTCAGTATACAAAATTGTTTGTGCTCTTGATTGATTAACAAACAAGGAGACCGACAAACAAAATAAAAAGTAGAGTAGAGATTTTTTCATTCGAGTGTGTTTTAATGTGAAACTGATAATTGAATATTATTCTGATCAAGGTATTCACGAAGGTTAGGACGAAGTCTGCTTTTGTAAACTGAATGTGCATTCTCCTTTTTTCTTCCTTTACGAAGTTCACGCTGATTTTCGATTGGCATCAATGAGATCTCTTTACAGGCAGGAGTACAGCAGCCGTTCATTTTCTCTGCACATTTTTCGCATTGAATGAACAGCAAATGACAATCATCGTTAGCACAATTTACGTGGGTATCGCAGGCTTCACCGCACTGATGGCATGAACTGATGATATCTTCGGTGATCCGCTCACCCATACGATCATCGAATACGAAATTCTTCCCGATGAATTTTGATTCCAGTCCTTCTGCTTTTACCTGACGTGCATAATGTATAATTCCGCCATTCAATTGATTCACATCTTCAAATCCTTCATGCTTAAAGAACGCGCTAGCTTTTTCACAACGGATTCCACCGGTACAATAAAGCAGGATCTTTTTATCTTTCTTATCTTTCAACATATCAATTACCATCGGTAATTCATCGCGAAAAGTATCGGCATCAGGAAGAACGGCGCCTTTGAAATGTCCGACTTCACTTTCGTAATGGTTGCGAAGATCCACAACGATCGTTTCCGGCAATTGCATAGCGTCATTAAATTCTTTTGCGTTGAGATGTTTTCCAACATTTGTTACATCAAATGAATCATCCGGTAATCCATCAGCAACGATCTTGCTGCGGACTCTTACGATAAGCTTATAAAAAGACTTGCCATCATCTTCAACAGCGATCTTCAGATCGACGTTTGAAAACTCAGGGTGAGCATACAGACCATTTACAAATTTTTCAAAATTATGTGCTGGTACAGAAAGTTGTGCATTGATTCCTTCACGGGCAACGTAAATACGGCCAAAAACCTGAAGTGCATCGAATTCCCGGTAAAGGGTATCGCGCATTTCATTTACATTCTCAAGGATCACATACCGATAGAAAGAAAGTGTGGTCCGGGGGAAATCCTCCGCCATCAGCTTTTTTCTCAAGGTTTCTTTATCGTACTTATTATATAACATGTGGCAAAAGTAGGGAATTTCTGAATGGGGTCAAGGGGCAAAGGCGACATAGAGGCGATAAAACAGCAATCTGAGTCAAAAATCAAAAGACAAAACTCAAAAGATGAGTAAAGTCGAGAGCAAATAATGGGTTATAACAATACAGTTTTAAAGTACAAGCTTGATGAAACCGATTAGATTGGCTAAAAAATGGAGAAATTTGAACAAAAAAGTAGTTAATCTTCAATTTTATAGTCAATCCAGTCAAAAAGATATTCCGGCTTGAATTCAATTTCAAATTCCTTCAGAAATGAAATGTATTCTTCCTTGAATTTTTCTTTAAGATGATGCTTTTTTTGATTTTTGATATAGTTTATAACCGTTTGGACTTCTGAACGACAATACGAAAAGGCACCAAAACCATCTTGCCACGCAAACCCACCACCCAAATTCAATTTTTCATTTACGAATTTGTTTGAAGCTTTCTTTACTTCTCTTACAAGATCCGAAATAGTACAATCTGGTCGCAATCCAATAAAAAAATGAATATGATCCGGCATACCATTAATTGCAAGCATCTTTTGTTTTTTATTTTGCACTATACCTGTAATGTATTTATATTGCTCTTCATCGAAAGAAAACGGGATCAAACTTTGTCTGCCTTTAACTGCAAAAATTATTTGTATGTGTATCTGCGAGTATGTATTGCTCATGATTTTTTTTTCAAAAATAAAAAGGCGTCGGCCGATTTCCGTTTAATATAAGAGGGGAAATGATCGATTTGAAAAACAACGATATAAATTTGTGACCGTTCTGCGGTCGTGCGGAATTATCGTTCGTATTTGATTTTCTACCGATATGTGACCGCTCTGCGGTCGTGCGGAATTATCGTGCGTATTTGATTTTCTACCGATATGTGACCGCTCTGCGGTCGTAACCGCAGAGCGGT
>JBMQEM010000053.1:0-30160 GCA_049363815.1 Bacteroidota bacterium | reverse complement strand
ATTAAATGTTATCGAATATTCAAGCGGAAAGATGTGGGTAATCATGAGAGCTAAAACTGACGGCAATAAAGGTGACGGCAATAATTTAAATCTTGTTGAAATTACTTCTCCATATTTTCAAAAATAATCCTTGCCGCCTTTTCAGAAGCTCCACTCCCACCAAGTTTTGTCCGAAGTTCTGAATAATCAGCAAGAAGTTTTGATCTGTGTTCCGGAGTAAGAACTTTTTTCAGTTCAGCAAAAATAGTTTCCTCATTCAGATCATCCTGAATAAGTTCTTTTACAACTTCTCTATCCATGATAAGATTCACCAGGGAAATATATTTGATGTCTACAATACGTTTTGCAATATGATAACTGATCTTACCGCCTTTATAACAAACGACTTCAGGAATATTTAACAAAGCAGTTTCGAGCGTTGCTGTACCTGATGTTACTAATGCAGCTTCGGAAGCCGATAAAAGTGAATATGTTTCATCAGCAATTACCGGAATATTTTTGTCTCCGATCAGGGATTTATAATATGTTAATGGTTGCGAAGGTGCAGCAGCAATTGCAAACTGATATTCCGGAAGTTTATCGACTACAGTCAGCATTAATGGCAAGATATTGCTGATTTCCTGTGTACGGCTGCCTGGCAATAAGCCAATCAAAGGCTTTTCACTGAGGCCAGCTTTTTTCTTCCATGAATTCACAGCCAGCAGCTTTTCTTTCTGCTGCTCAATTGCATCAAGCAATGGATGACCAACAAAATCTACTTCATAATCGAACTTTTTGTAAAAATCTTTTTCAAACGGGAGTATCACCATCATTTTATCGACTACCTGACGGATCTTCTTTACCCGTGATTGTTTCCATGCCCATACCTGAGGTGAGATGTAATAGAAAACTTTGATCTTATTTTCATGGGCAAATTCTGCTATTCGTAAATTGAATCCGGGATAATCAACAAGAATAATTGCATCGGGTCTGAACTTCAGAATATCCTCTTTGCAAAAAGAAATATTACGTAAAATGGTCCGGAGATTCATGACCACTTCAGCAAATCCCATAAATGCCAGATCACGATAATGCTTAACAATATGTGCTCCTTGTTCCTGAATCAATTCACCACCCCATGCCCTTACATGGGCATCAGGATCAAGTTTTTTCAGTTCCCTTAACAGATTCGACCCATGCAAGTCACCTGACGCTTCTCCGGCGATAAGATAATATTTCATTTCAGAGCCATTATTGTTAGCACGATAAAGACATATATAAAACTTCCGCCAATGATTCCTTTCGCCGTCCGCTCTTTTCTGCTATTCAGAAAGAGATAAAAAACGATCAGGTTTGCGATCACTGATAAACTGATGACATGAGTAAGCACGCTTCCATTTTTATAGAATATCAGGGAGTCGATTATCGTTCGGTCCGGATAATTCACAACAGAAAATATACTAAAGGCAATTGCCGGAGTCAGAAGGCCAATGATGAAACCGGTAAGCATGTGGTCTGAATATTTGATCATTATGAATTTCTCATTTTTTGATAGAAAAAGAAATAGGTAAATACTGCCATAGCAAGAATGAAAAAATAACCTTTACCTATCTTTTCTTTTTCGAAATTGACCATAATGATCCTGAATAGTATGATGGAAACCATGAGAGATATTAACTGAACTGCAGGTGGAGGATACAAATAGACATCACCTTTATACCTGACGTACAAACTTCTGATACCTTCAGCGGAAAAATAGGTTACCGGTATAACGACAAATGCAAGTAACACACCGGTCAGATAATTATCCTTCAATCTATCCTTTAACTTCATAATCGAGTTCATTGAGGAAAGGAATAGCATGGTGTGCCGTAAAATCAAATTGCACCGGCACAACAGAAATATATCCATTGGCAAGGGCCCATTCGTCAGTGTCTTGTCCTTTATCGTGGTTATTGAATTTTCCGGTTAACCAGTAGTACTTTCTTTTATTCGGATCAAGGCGCTCATCAAATTCTTCTTCCCATTTAGCCATCGCCTGCCGGCATACTTTCACGCCTTTTATTTCATGTGAAGGCAGATCCGGAATATTGACATTGATCAGGGTTCCATGTGGCAATCCGAATTCAAGGATATTCATTGCAATTTTCCGGATGTATTTTTTACTGGCTTCAAAATTGGCATCCAGTGAATGATTCAAGAGTGAAAAACCGGCACTTGGAATTCCTTCAATTGCACCTTCCATTGCAGCAGACATTGTTCCTGAATAAATGACATTGATCGAAGAATTTGAACCATGGTTTATTCCGGAAACACAAAGGTCAGGCTGACGATGCAGGATCTTATCTATTGCAAGTTTGACACAATCAACCGGAGTACCCGAGCACTGATACCAGTTCTCACCATGTACTTCAACTTTGTCCAGACGCAAAAGATTATTGATAGTGATCGCATGACCCATACCGGATTGCGGACTATCAGGAGCAACAACGTATACATCGCCAAGATCCTTTACTGCATCCACCAGAGCATGTAATCCGGGTGCGGTAATTCCATCATCATTAGTGACAAGAATTACAGGACGTTCAGTTTTTGACATTCAGAATGATTTTGGGCAAAAGTAAGGAATTCCTCAGACAGAAAACGCAGATTTGAAGTTACCTATAAAATAAAAAGCCCCGCAAACGCAGGGCTTTTTAACACATAATCTAACCACACATTAGATTAACCACACACACTATTATGAAATCTTTATTTCATGAGCAGCTTTTTGTTTTGCTTCTTCCTTTTTAGGAATTGAAAGTCTTAACACACCGTTTGTGTATTCAGCTGTAATACTTTCTGCCTGAACATGCTCAGGTAAAGTAAAACTTCTGCTGAATGATGTATAAGAAAATTCTTTTCTTGTAAAGCGTGAATTTTCATCCTTCACTTCGCTTTTCTTTTCTGCACTGATCGACAAAACACCATTCTCTACTTCTACTTTGAAGTCTGTTTTTTCAAGTCCCGGTGCTGCTAATTCTACATTGAATTTATCAACTGTTTCACTGATATTCACTGCCGGAGCAGTTTTGAAAAAGTTTTTACTGATCAATTCATCGTTTATGAAATTGCTGAAAAAATCACCGATGAATGATGGTGTTGATGTTTGACGGTCTAAGCCTTTGTTTTTAAATTGAACTAGTGTCATTTTATTTTCCTCCTGTTTTTTTATTGGTTTAACTAAGATGTGAAGAGGTGTTCAAGTTATGTACCAAAAAAAAAGTGCAGACAAATTGTCTGCACTTTTCAATTCTTAAAGTCAATTCGTCAGACGATAAAGATCATGACGGAAATTGTGACATAATTTATTTTAATTCAGCTCTGAAATTTTTCAATTCCTGTTGAAATGTAAGTTCAGTCATGCTGTTATCGTTCTTAAAATAGAACACTCCACCCCAGTTGTAAACTACTTTCTGGTAATTGAGAGCACTTCCATCTTTTTTCACAACAGTACGATAGATCGTTCTGTTATTTTCCTTGATCGTTTCATCTGTTACCCCTTCTTTATAATCCGACTCAATGATCTTAGGAACAGATGCTGCTACCGGTATTGGTTTATCCTCAGTTTTGTTTGGAGTTTTACCAAGCATTTTTTTCTTCGCTTCTATTTCAGCATAAGCTTTCGCCTGGCGGTCTGCGATTTCTTTTTCCTGCAGAGCTTTATTAGCAGCAGAAATTGAATCCTGGCGATTTTTTTCAGCAAGCGCTAAGCGGGCCTTTTCCTGATCAGCTTTAGCCTTCGCTTCGGCATCCGCTTTTGCTTTTGCATCGGCATCAGCCTTTTGTTGTGCAAGCGCCGCTGCTGCTAATGAATCTTTCCTGTTCTTTTCCTTCAAAGCATCAGCCTGCTTTGCTTCAGCATCTGCTTTTGCTTTTGCTTCGGCATCTGCTTTCGCTTTTGCGTCTGCAATTTCTTTTTCTCTTGCAGCATTGATTGCATCCTGCTTTGCTTTTTCCTGCGCCTTGATTTCATTCTCAGCTCTCAGCTTATCTTCAGCAGCTTTAGCTTTTGCCGCAGCCAGTGAATCTTCTTTTGCTTTTGCTTTCGCTTTTGCCTCGTTTTCAGATTTCAATTTTTCAGCTGCTGCTTTTGCCGCTAAAGCTTCCTGATCCTGTTTTTCTTTCAGTGCATTTGCATTTGAAGTAGAATCTGCTACGAATTTTGCCCGTTCAGCAGCTTTTGCTTCAGCAAGTTCTTTTGCTTCTTTATCTGCTTTAGCCTTCAACTGTGCAAGTTCTTCTGCACGTTTTGCATTTGCTTCAGCCTTTGCAGTTGAATCAGCGATATCCTGTTTTCTTTTTCTCTCAGCAAGTTCTGTTTTTTCAATTGCAGCCTTTCTTGCATTTTCAGCAGCAATGGCATCTGCCTCTGCTTTTGCTTTTGCATCAGCTTCTGCTTTTTCCTTTGCAAGAGCTTCCGCTTTTATTCTGGCAGCTTCAGCCAGTGCGATTGAATCCTGTTTTTCCTTTTCCTTAGCTGCAGCCAGCTCTTTTTGCCTTGCTGCTTCTGCGTTTGCCCGGGCAATTGAATCCTGTCGTTCCTTTTCTTTTGCTTCTGCCAAAGCCTGAGCTTTTGCATTGGCCATTTCTGTACTATCGCGTTTGTTTTTTTCCCGTTCAGCTAAAGATGCTGCTGCCTGAGCTGCTGCATTTGCACGTACAATGGAATCTTGTCTGGCTTTTTCTTTTTCTGCATTGAGTCGATCCTGTTCTGCTTTCTTAGCCATCAACTCTGCTTCCTTTGATTTTGCCTTGGCAAGTGAATCATTCCAAGCTTTATTCAAGGAATCCAGACGTGCTCTTTCCTGCTGTTTATTGATATCGTCTGCTACTTTTCTTGCTGCTTCCTGCTCACTTAAAATCTGCTTGCTGTAATTCTGATCATATTCAAAATCTTCGTACGTAACATTGTAAGAAAATTTTGCAACCGCCTTATTCATTGCTTTCTCCTGTGATACTCCTGCAATATCTGCGAAGAGATCAATATTGAATTCTTTCTGGAAAATAATATCTAATTGATCACCAGGAACGGTAGTATTGAATTCAACAACTTTTGTCACCAATCCATTTTTCATGAACTTGATGGAGTAATTTTTCTGAAGATCGAGATTAAAAGTAAAATTACCATTGTCTTTGGAAGCAACGGTTTGTGCCGTTGCATTCGGAGCAGAAATTTGTATAGAAACTCCCGATTCAGGTTTATTGTCTTTTCTGATCTTTCCTGTAATTTGCAAGTATCCCGACTTCTGCGCTACAGAAGTAATGGATGCTGCCAGAAGCAGACCCAAAATCAGGTAACACTTTGCAATTTGTTTTTTACTGAATAAATTCATCATTATTGTTAAACGGGGTTGATTTTTTTTTATTTCACAAACATAATCAGACAATTTCGCGCTTAAATGAATCAAAGTGGCTTTTTGAACTGATTTATGCACATACCATTATCTTATAGAATACTGTTTTTATCAATTATAGTTTTGAAATCAGGAGTGAAATATCTCATTTGCCATTTTAAATGAATCCTCCCATGCTTCCTTACTCAAATTCAGTGCCGAAATTCCGCCAAAATAGCTGACCAGGTTTTCCGTCGCAAGATTACCTACTAAATCGTTTTTTGCCATTGGACAACCACCTATTCCTTTTAATGCCGAATCAAATCGGACACAACCACTTTGACTTGCAGCTTCCACCTTTTCATACCATGTCATAGGGTCAGAATGCAGATGCGCACCGAATTCAACATCCGGGAATGCCGGGATCAGATTTGAAAATAAATAGGTGATGTTTTCGGCGGTACTTACTCCTATTGTATCTGACAGTGCAAGTATACGGATGCCTTCATCATATAATTTTTTTACCCAATGAATTACAATGTCTTTATTCCAGATTTCCCCGTATGGATTACCAAATCCCATCGATATATAGATCACTAATTCTTTTCCTGAATTTTTACAGATCTGCTGAATTTCCCGGACCCTTTCTAAAGATTCTTCAATTGTTGAATTGGTATTTAATCTCTGAAATTCTTCGCTGACGGAAAAAGGATATCCAAGATAGTTGATTTGTTTATACTGAGAAGCCTCTTCCGCACCTCTGACATTCGCAACGATCGCTAACAATTTCGTTTTAGTTCCGGAAAGATCCAGTCCTGCAAGCACCTCCTTTGTATCCCGCAATTGAGGGATCGCTTTCGCAGAAACGAATGACCCAAAGTCAAGTGTATCGAAACCTACCTTCAACAGCGAGTTCAGGTACGAGATCTTCGTTTCAGTAGGGATCCATTCTTCCCAGCCTTGCATAGCGTCACGGGGACATTCAATCAGTTTTATCTTCCCTTTCATAATCAGCGGACAGCTACCCCTTTTGCTTCAAAGACCAATTCCAATTCAGGCTTTGTGATCGCTGCAATTTCTTCCGGACTGGCACCTTCATCTTTGGCGTAGTCCTGAAGTTTTTCTACAGATAACGTATCATAATGTGCATGACCGGTTATAAATGCGAATTTACCTTCAACATTTTCACTGACTGTAAAAGAATGGTCGTTCATCCTCACCATCAGTGGCTCATCCTCTCCCAGATCAAGTTTTAACCAACATCCTTCTGCCTTACAAACGCTTACAATTTTACCGGAAATAGTGGTGTTCAGTGATGCCTGATCACCAATTGAATTGGCCAGTTCTGTTGCCGGAATCGCCTTGGTCGTGTCAACTGTTCCTCCAAAATTTTGTACAGAATTTTTATCTGGTCCGCAACCGCACAGAGCCACAAAAGCTGCCAAAACAGCTAAAAAACTAACATTTTTGATCTTCATTCAAGGGAGATTTGAGGTGTTAAAGTTAAAAATAATTCATCGCCCGGAACATGAGGACCTCATAAATGTTTGGCAGATGACATCACTGGAATATTTGCCATTAAAATATCAACTGTTGCAGGTTTCAGGTTACCAACCTGAAACCAGTCAACCTATATGACCCGTTTTCAACAATTACCGGCTTAAAAGAAGCCGAAATTCCTTAAAAAGTCTTGTCAAATTGGTAAAAAAATATAATTTTGCAACCTCTTAAAAAATCACAGGTCAGAAAATGGCAGAAAATCAACAAGAACAGGACTTCGTAGTTGCTGATGCAATAGGAAAGACTGAAAGCTTCATCACTCAAAACAAAAAGAGTCTCGGAATCATTTTCGGAGCTGTATTAGTTGCAATTGGTGGATACATCTTTTATCAGAATGTATATGTAGCAAATAAGGAAAAAGAAGCTCAGGAAGTACTTTTTCACGCTGAACAATATCTTTTTGCAGATTCACTTAAATTAGCGATCAACGGTGATGGAAACCATCCTGGTTTGGAAGAGATCGTGAATGATTACAGTGTAAGTCAGTCAGGTAATCTTGCCCGTTATTATTTAGGGATGGCCTATCTGAAAAATAAAGAATATGATAAAGCGATCGAAGCATTGAAAAGTTACGATGCAAAAGACGAAATGACAGGTTCTTTAGTAGCAGGTGCAATTGGTGATGCTTATTCTGAACTTAAAAATGTAGATGAAGCTATTTCTTATTATGAAAAAGCTTCAAAGGATCATCCAAATTCATTCTCTACTCCTATCATGCTAATGAAATTAGGAATAGCAAATGAAGTAAAAGGAAACTGGAGTGGTGCTAAATCTGCTTATGAGCAGATCAAGAAAGACTACCCGACTTCTAATGAAGGAACGCAGGTTGAAAAATATATTGCACGAGCAGAGGCTATGATCTCTAAATAATGAGAATCTAAATATTAAATATTAATAGTAAAGCCGGGTTTAAAATATCCGGCTTTCTTTTTATCATTACACTATGTCATCAGCACAACAAAATTTATCTACAGTCAAAGACCTTCCGAACGGTTCCGGATTACGGTTCAGTATTGTGGTTTCAGAATGGAATGAAGAGATCACAGGAGCTTTGTATAGTGCCTGTCAGCAGACTTTACTCGACTCAGGCTGCAAGCAGGAAGATATCGTTCGCACAAATGTTCCCGGAAGTTTTGAACTCCCTTTAGGTGCAAAACGTGCTCTTGATGCCGGTAAATTTGATGGAGTGATCTGTCTTGGTTGTGTGATTCAAGGTGAGACGCGTCATTTCGATTTTATCTGCGATGCTGTTGCAAATGGTATCATGCGCTTAAATCTGGATCACAAGATCCCTGTAATATTCGGTGTGCTCACTCCTGAAAATATGCAGCAGGCAATTGACCGTGCCGGTGGTAAGCATGGAAACAAAGGCGTTGAAGCAGCAGTAACAGCTTTGAAAATGGCACGGATAGATGGGGATCGGAAGAGAGTTGCGGGGTTTTCTTCTTAGTTCTCGGTTCTTAGTTCTCGGTTCTTTGTTCAAAGTTCAAAGTTCAAAGTTCAAAGTTCAAAGTTCAAAGTTCAAAGTTCAAAGTTGGCTTCGTAGGTGACTACGAAGTCAACTTTGAACCTTGAACTTTGAACATAAAACTATTTTATAACAAACCCTTTTTCACCTAGAACAACTGCTTCATTCCTCAGCCTCAAAAAATAATTTCCCGCTTTCAAATGATATTTTTCCAGGTCGATCTTTTTGATCTTTAATTCGCCTGCTGTATTTTTTTCTTCCTGTTCTGAAGTGATTAATTCTCCTGTTGCAGAATAGATTTCAATGAATAGATTCCCTTTTGATAATACATTGTATTTTACATACAATTCCTTCGAAACAGGATTTGGAAATAATGTGATCTCCGAAATCGCTGATTGAATCTCATTTGTAGCTGTTGTTTGCATGGAATCCAAATATGAAATTGATGTTGTAATTCCACCAACTGCTGTATTGATCTGTAATACCGGAACACCTTTTCCCGTCGATAACCATTTATACTCTACAGTCGTGATCGGTGGTGTTGCAAATCCAAAGCCTAAAGAATCAATATAGAAACTATCTACTTCAACTATAGTTGACATCATTCTTAATGCATCGAATGTACCATAAGGAGTTGTGACTGTACCCCAGCCATCGACCAGGTTTGATCTGGTTTTTTCTACACTATAATAAATTCCCAGTGTGGAAGTAAGATCAAGCGTATAGCCTGAAATTGAAACATTGGAAGCATTGTATGTTAAGGGAAACTCATAGATGATATCTTTAGGTGTAAAAGCTATCGGCAAGGGTGCACCATTTACAATTGCACCATACCCTGGTTGTGTAAATGATGATGAACTGTTATAAAAGAAATCCCAAACATCGCTCACATTTACCTGACCTGCAGTAAAACTATTTCCATGTCGGCATTGATTTGATCGGTTTGGATTAAAGCCATTGTCAATAAAATAGAGTGATAACAATGAACCTGTGGATGCTTCGTCAAAGACAGTATCAATTGTTTGTGAAGCGTAAGTTAATAAGGAATAATCCCAGGTATAATTCGCACCTGTCAAAGCAGGGTCCATTCCACTAAAGGCAATTCCGGTACTGATCACAAACTGATCTCCTGAATGACTAAGATCCGCTGAAGAGATAGTGATCTGACCTTTTGATGTTAATGTTAAAGCAAACAGAACGATTGCAGGAAGAATAATTTTCATAGCTGATATTTAAGGAATCAAATATAGAAGATTTGACCGGAAAGACAAATGAAGTACTTCCAAGATCCCTGCTGATCGATGAAAATTCTGCTATGAAAATTTGAATCTGCTGCTTTCTGAAGCTAACACGTTTCGATAAGATCATAAATCCTTTATTTAATTCAATAATTTTCATAAATAATTTCAATTTTTCATTCAACGGAAGTGTAATGATGAATTAAGTGAAAACAAAAATCACTATATTTACACTATGAAAAATCCTACTTTCAACCGGAAAACTACATTAATAGTGTTGCTTGTTTTTGCATTTGGATTTCAAGCTTGCAAAAAGAAGACAGACGAAGAACCGGTTCAACCGGTTTACAATCTGGTGTTCAAATATCACTTTGACAGTACGCAGGTACGTTTAAACAACTTTGGACAACCAACAGGAATTCCTGCAGGACATGGAGCACAATCGCCACAATTCAATTTAATGAGTTCCCACTACATCGAATTGGCACCGGATAGTCTGACGCTTCTCGGCAACGGTGAAATATTGTACAGGGCTCCTGAAACTTCTATAGGCGGAAGTCCGGCTATAGATTTTTCACAGTCAGTGAAAGCCGGAGAAGGCCAGTCATTTTTTTCAATTCCATTGAAAAACCTGTCAGCAGGAACTTATAAATGGCTTCGGATTTCCCTGGCCTATCAGAATTATGACATCCGTTTTCGTGCAGCAGGATTTGATCTGAACGGAACACTTGCTTCGTTCATTGGCTTTAATACTTACATCACAAGTTTTGCTCCGCGTGATTCAAATGTTGTTGTGAACGGAAACCGGTTACAGGGATACTGGGCATTTGAAATTGACACATTGGGGTTTAATAATGTCTATACCGGACAAGCTGCCGGAACAACAGTACCGAATCCGATAAGTCTTACTTCACCTGTTCCTGCAGGTTCATGTGTAGTGACGGGAGCATTCGACCAACCGCTGGTCATTACCGGTAATGAAACGAAGGATATTGTTATTAATGTTTCTTTATCTGTCAATAATAGTTTCGAGTGGACAGATGCTGCAGGTGATAATATATACGAACCTGCAGTAGATGCAGTAGTGGATATGGGTATCAGAGGCGTAATTCCGTATGTTCTATACTAATTTATTATAGAATTATTCTTTCCCTGAATATTGATACAGGAAGTATGAAGGTTCTGGAGTAAAAGTAGGTTTAAGAGTCAGACTCTTCCTAATTACCGCGAAAGCAAAGCCTCAAACTTATTGATCGCTGATTTATTTACGGCAGAGAGCGGAAGTCGGACGTGCTCGGAACAAATTCCCATTGCTGTCATGAGTCCTTTTACTCCGGAAGGATTTCCATCAATAAAAATTGCATGCATGATCTCTAAAAGTTTGTAATGCAGTTTTCTTGACTTTTCAAAATTACCATCAAGAGCAATGCGGATCATTTCGGAAAAATCTTTTGGATAAGCATTTGAGATCACAGAGATGACTCCATCAGCACCGCATGCGATCAGCGGAAGCGCAATAACATCATCACCGCTGATGACAAGAAAATCTTTCGGTTTATTCTTGATGATCTTCATCGCCTTCTCAAGGTTTCCTGAAGCTTCTTTTATACCAACTATATTTTTTACATCATTTGCCAGTTGCAGGGTCGTGTCTGCGTCCATATTACTTCCGGTTCTTGACGGCACATTATAAAGTAAAACCGGAACAGGACAGGCATTGCCGATCATCTTGTAATGCTGTATAATTCCGCGCTGTGAAGGGCGGTTGTAATATGGTGAAACGGAAAGGATGGCATCTATGCCATCGAAATCAAATTCTTCAATTGTATCAAGTGTTTCCTGTGTATTATTACCACCTAAGCCAAGTACAATTGGTAATCTTTTATCGTTGATCTCAATTACAAAATCAACAACTGCTCTTTTTTCATTAGTTGTCAGTGTAACGGATTCTCCTGTTGTTCCAAGCGGGACGAGGTACTCAACCTTACCATCGATACATCTGTCAATTATTTTACGGAATGACTTGAAATCAATACTTCCATCTTTATGAAAAGGTGTGATCAATGCAACACCTGTTCCCTTTAGCTTATTCAGATTCATTCTGCTTTTTTTAATTGTTTCAAGAAATGTTCGATCTCATCAATTACCACTTTCATAGCAGGTTCACCTTTGATCTGAACCATCATATCGTAGGAATCAGTTGCTGAACGCAGATATCTGCCAACCCTGAAGCGGGCATGTGACATAGCAGCGATGTATTGCAAAGGAAAACATTTTCCGGAATTTAAATTGATTAAAATATCAAATTTTTCATTTATGAAATTCTGAACAATAGGGTTCACCGGAATCATCTTAAAATTCAGGTCTTTTCGGGTAAAAAAATCCAGACCGTATTGAGCATACTGTGAGGCAGGTAATACCTTTTTATCGACGAAACCCATAGCAAGTATGTCTTTTTTCAAGTTGCTCCTGATATTCTTCACATATGCTTTAACAACTTCATAATCCTTTTCATCAGTGGCATCGTAAAGTAATCCGATCTTTCCGGCTTCATTAAATCCGACAACATCCCTTTTGTATTGAACTTTCTTCAGTTCCTTCATGAAATGCATATGTCCTAATTTTGCCCTGATGGCCTTTCTTAATTTCATTTGGCGTTTAACATTTTTTCAAAATCATCTTCAGAAATAACTTTGACATTTAACTTCTGTGCCTTTTCAAGTTTGGAATCTCCGGCTTTTTCCCCTGCCAGTAAAAATGTTGTCTTTGCAGATACTCCACTCTGGTTCTTTCCCCCGTGTTGTTCGATTACAATTTTTATTTCATCCCGGCTGAAATTACTGAAAGTACCGGAAACAACAAATGACATTCCTTCAAACCTACTACTGAGCTTTGCAGGCATCCTGTCAAGAGCAATTTCCATATTAAGCCCTGCTTTCTCAAGTTCTTTTACAAGATTGACATTCGCCTTAATGTCGAAAAACTCAATGATACTTCCTGCAATTTTTTCACCTATTTCTTCAGCCTGAACCAGTTCTTCCATTGTCGCATTCCGGATCGCTTCAATCGACTTGAAATGCAATGCAAGTTTCTTTGCAACTGTTTCACCAACATACCTGATGCCAATTGCATACAAGACCCTCTCGAAAGGAACTGATCTGGATTCTTCAATGCCATTCAGAATTTTCTGAACAGATTTTTCCTGTAAGCTTATCTTTTTGGATTTACCGCCTTCTTCGCTTTCAATTATTTTCTCGAGACCGATCAGATCATTGTATTTCAATTTATAAAGATCTGCTGGGGTATGAATAAGATCATTGTCGAAAAGCATTTCGATCTTTCCTTCACCCAGACTGTCGATATTCATTGCACGGCGACTGATAAAATGTTCTATCCTGCCCTTGATCTGAGGCGGACATCCGGTAATATTAGGGCAATAATGCTGCACTTCACCTTCTTTCCGTTCAAGTTTAGTATGGCAGACAGGACATTTCTTAATATAGATAACCGGTTCGGAATTTTTATTTCGCTTTTTGAGATCAACTCCTGTGATCTTCGGTATTACTTCACCGCCTTTCTCTACAAAGACAGTATCTCCAATACGCAGATCCAGTTTTTCGATCTGATCTGCATTATGTAATGTTGCTCTCCGAACAGTTGAGCCGGCAAGAAATACTGCTTTCAGATTAGCAACCGGAGTGATCGCTCCAGTTCTTCCAACCTGATAAGTGATATCTTCAAGAACTGTTGATACACTTTCTGATTTGAATTTATATGCAATTGCCCAGCGTGGTGATTTAGCAGTAAAACCAAGTTCATTTTGCTGGTCGATCGAATTGACCTTTATAACTACTCCATCAGTATCATATGGAAGATCGAATCGTGCTGTATTCCATTTTTCCAGAAATTCTAATACCTCATCAATACTTTTACACTTTCTGGTATGTTCACTGATCTTAAATCCCCACGTCTCAGCGGCCTTCAGCGCTTCTATATGTGTTGTATACGATAATTTACCATACATCGAATAGAGAAAACAATCGAGACCGCGTTTACCGACAACCGATGAGTCCTGCATCTTTATCGTACCCGCTGCTGCATTCCTTGGATTTTTTAAAAGGCGTTCCGAAATTTCCTCGTCATCATAACCATCTTCCGTCAATTGCTTTTCGATCTCTGTATTGATCTTATTGAAAGAAGATCTTGGCATTAAGATCTCACCGCGTATTTCAAATTCATCCGGATAATTTTTACCATGTAAGATCAGAGGAATGGACCGGATCGTTTTCACATTTGCAGTGACATCATCGCCCTGAACTCCATCTCCGCGTGTGACGGCCTGAACTAGACGACCGGATTTATATGTAAGGCCAATTGCAACTCCATCGAATTTCAACTCACAAACATATTCATAAGTATGATCCAGACCTTTCTTCACTCGCTCATCAAATTCCCGAAGTTCATCTTCAGAATAAGTATTACCAAGCGAGAGCATTGGATATTTATGCTTTACCGATCTGAATTCCTTGGTCACAGTACCACCAACCCTTTGTGTAGGAGAATCATCTGATGCAAATTCAGGATGTTCTTTTTCCAGTCTGATCAGCTCTTCAAGCATCATATCAAAATCATAATCTGATATTGATGGTTTGGCCTGAACATAATATTTGAAATTATGTTCTTCGATCTCCTTTCGCAGTTGTTCAATGCGACGAAAAACTTTTGATTCACTCATAATTGAAAGAGAATGATTTCCGGACAATTGATTTGCCGATTAAATTAAGGATTGATTAGACAGGTGTAAATGTAATAAAATCAATTCAGCCGAAAATGGGCCTATGGATTTGTTGCCGAGACCATCCTGAAACGGTCATTCAGATCCTTTCTAATCCTAATGTCATGGAAACCTTGCAGTTCTAAAATTGCCATTGTTTCTTTACTAAGGTTTTCATTGATTTCCAGGTAAATTTTACCTGATTTTTTAAGTGACTTTTTTGCCAGAATTGCCAGCCGTTTATAAAAAATCAGAGGATCTGCATCAGATACAAAGAGCGCAAGATGAGGTTCGAAATCGACAACATTGGGACTCATTAGTTTTGCTTCACTAATTCTAACGTAGGGTGGATTACTTACAATGATATCAACTTCATTTGTGCCTATGTCTGACTCCAGGATATCAGATTGTACAAATTCTACATCAAGATCATTCGAAAAAGCATTTTCACTTGCTATTTTTAATGCCGTTTCTGAAATGTCTATAGCACGAATATTGGCTTGCGAAATATTTTTTTTAAGGGCAAGTGCAATACATCCACTACCGGTACAAAGGTCTAAGATAAGCGGGTCTTTTTTTTTGTTCTCCTTCACGATCCAGTCTACCAGTTCTTCTGTTTCCTGGCGCGGAATTAAAACATCAGGAGTCACTTTCAGTTTCATTCCTGCAAACCACGAAAAGCCAAGAATGTATTGCACCGGTTCCTTCAAAATGATCCGGTTTGAAATTGCAGACAACTGATTTAGCATTTCCGGAGAAAGGATGGAATCACCTTTCAACCTAAGATCGATCTTACTGAAGCCAAGCATTGATTCAAATATCAAGGCAATGATCTGGTCTCTTTCTTCAATTGAATAAAGCTCACCAAATTCAGCCTTTGTTTTTTCAATAGCTTCAATGACATTCATAACGGGCACTTCCTGGACCCGAAAAATACGACTAATTATTGGTTCAGGGAATTAGTCGTTATCTCCTAAACTGTAAAAATTATTCTCTTCGTCTTCACTTCCGATATCTTCTGCATCATCATCCAGTTCCGAACCCGGTACATCCAGATCGGAGCCAATAGAATTGGTAAAGAAATCTTTTTCTTCCTGAACTTCACCATCGGAATATTCTAAATGCTGCTTGTTCTGGGTGATGTTCTCAGGATCGATTTCTGTTTCTTCCTTCATCTTATTGTAAGCATCCTGACTTTTTGGATAAGCTGGATAACCTGGAAGATCTTTATCAATGCTAAGTTCCGATGACTCCTGATCTTCGATTTTTTTCTTCTGAAGTTTCATGATCTTGCTTTTTACTATTTCCACATAAAAAACAGTACCAGAGCGAAGAATGTTCTGTTTTCAGGTAATTTTATACGCAAGAATTCTGAAAATTCACACCAGAAACATGAGAACCTTTCCTGGAGGAATCCTTAAGATTTGACGACTGATAATTCGTGAGATCCTAAAATTTCGCCTTTTAGTTTTTTGGAATTCTTTTTAATGTCTCTAAAAAATAATTCCAGAATTTCTGCACAGAACTGATCTGCACTTTTTCATCAGGGGAATGTGCGCCATGGATATTCGGTCCGAAGGAGATCATTTGCATACCTGGATAATTAGCACCTAGTATTCCGCATTCAAGTCCGGCATGACATGCATTTACAAGAGCTCCTTCCTTATACATTTCTTTGTAAAGATCATTCATGATCTTAATTATCGGAGCAGAAGGATTGGGAATCCATCCGGGATAGGAACCTTTGAATTCAACCCTTGCTCCTATCAATTCGAAAGTATGACGCAATGTATTTGCAAGATCCATCTTTTCAGAATCAACTGAACTTCTTGTCAGACACTGAATAGAATATTCACCTTCCGATACAACAACACGTGCAAGATTATTGGATGTCTGAACGAGATGTTCAATATCAGGACTCATTCTATAGACACCGTTAGCACAGGCATATAAACTCTTCATAAATTTCACCTGAAACCCTTTCTGCAATACCCTTTTTTTAATTTCAAGTGGTTTTGCAGTAACAGAAAAATTCGGATCAGTGGTCTTATATTCAAATTCGATCTCATCGGAGAGCTTACGGATGAAAATCTCAAATTCGTTCACCTTACTTTCTTCCAGTGCAATTTCTGCAACAGATTCTCTTGGAATTGCATTTCTTAGACTACCTCCATCAATGGAAGCAATCTGGAAACTGAACTTTTCGAAAGCAGCCAGTAAGACCCTGTTCATGATCTTATTGGAGTTACCACGCCCTTTGTAAATATCCATTCCGGAATGTCCGCCGGTGAGGCCTTTCACATAGATCCCATAAAATGTGCTGTTTGGAGGTGCTGCTTCAAGTGTGTAACTTCCTGTTGCAGTTACATCAATTCCTCCCGCACAACCAATCGTAAGTTCTTTATCATCTTCGGTATCGAGATTAAGAAGTATCTTTCCTTTCAGGACACCGGCTTTTAAATTCAATGCGCCTGTCATACCTGTTTCTTCATCGATCGTGAACAATGCTTCAATAGCAGGGTGTGCAATTTCTGAGGAAGCTAAAACAGTCATTATAGATGCTACTCCGATTCCATTATCCGCACCAAGTGTCGTTCCATTCGCTTTTACCCAATCACCATCAACAAGCATTTCAATACCTTGTGTATTGAAATCGAATTTCGTATTCGCATTTTTCTGGTGAACCATATCAAGATGACTTTGAAGCACCACAGTCTGGCGGTCTTCCATTCCTTTGCTGGCAGGTTTTCTGATGATCACATTTCCTGTTTCATCTTTTGAAGTGGGTAGTCCGAGTTTTTTTCCAAATTCCATCATGAATTCGATAATGCGTTCTTCTTTTTTTGAGGGACGTGGTACAGCATTTACTTCTGCGAAATGAGACCAGAGTTCTTTGGGCTCAAGGGAGGTGATTGGTTTTGACATATTTTTGGGTTAATGAAATTCGTTTGTAATTTGATCAATAAACAGGAATTCAGAAATTACGTTCAGAAATTTTTCTTGAACAGAATTTAGTCAGCATAATATTTTCTGATCCCTGTTTTCTTAAAAACAAAGGTATTCATTTTCGCTTTGATAGCTAATGATGAAAATTCATATCTTGCAGACTACTTTTTATGCCGGAAAAAAAATATCTCCATCGCTGCTTTCAACTTGCTGTCAATGGTTTGGGAAATGTGGCACCCAATCCTATGGTTGGTGCTGTTATCGTTTATGAAAACAGTATAATCGGAGAAGGTTTTCATGAGAAATTCGGGGGAGCGCATGCGGAGGTGAATGCAATTCGCAATGCAATTGAAAATGGCTTTGAGAATTTACTGTCAGAATCAACTATTTATGTGAATCTGGAACCATGTTCTCATTTTGGAAAAACACCCCCATGTTGTGATCTCATTATAAAGTACAATTTTAAAAAAGTGGTGATCAGTAATGAAGATCCTTTTCCTGAAGTCGCCGGAAATGGGATAAGAAAGATAAAAGCAGCTGGAATTGATGTTGCCACATCTATACTCGAAGCGGAAGGACGAGAGATAAACAAGCGTTTCTTTACTTTCTATCAAAAGACCCGGCCCTTTATCATCCTGAAATTTGCCCAGTCCATAGACGGATTCATTGCACCTGAAAATCCAACATTGGAAAATCGAAAGATCAGCAATGAACTTAGCAATAAACTGGTACATCAATGGCGCAGTGAAGAAAGTGCCATACTTGTTGGAACTTCAACCGCAGCTATTGACAACCCGTCATTGACAGTCAGAAATTTTACAGGGAAAAATCCTGTCAGGATGGTGATCGATAAAGAATGTAAGTTGCCCCTGACAAATTCTATCTTTAATAAGGAGGCGCCTACTTTGATCTTTAATGATAAAAAGAATGAGATCATTGATAATCTTGAATTCATACGGTTGGATTTTACAGGAGAAATTCTCAATCAGATAAATAAAATTGCATTTGAAAAAAAAATATTGTCAATTCTTGTTGAAGGAGGAAGCAAAATACATCAACAATATATTAATTTAGCACTTTGGGATGAGATCAGGACTATTACTGCTCCTTTTCAATTGTTGAGTGGAACAAAATCTGCAACTTTCACAGGCAAGGTTAAAGAAACTTTCAATCTCGGATCTGATCAGATCAGCATTATTAAACCTAACAACTGATTTTTACATTATATATATATGTATCAGCTTAAACAATTGGAATTACTCAACACACTTTGTGCGATTCATGCACCTTCAGGGAATGAAGACGAAATGAAATCGTTCCTTCTAAATTACATAAATGAAAATTCAGGTACCTGGAAGGTAAAACCTGAAATATTTTCAGGAGAGGATTTCCAGAATTGCATCGTATTGATCTTCGGCAAACCGCGCACTGCTGTTTTTGCTCACATAGATAATATCGGTTTCACTGTACGCTACGGGAATCAGATTGTAAAGGTTGGAGGACCTAAAACAGAAGATGGATACTTACTTACCGGAAAAGACAGTCAGGGTGATATTGAATGTACCCTGAGAAAAAATGAAGCCGGAGATCTGACTTATCAATTCTACAGGGAAATCGAGCGAGGTACGGACCTATCCTTCAAACACAAATGGCGTGAAGATGCAGATAGTGTTCAATGTTGTTACATGGATAACCGTTTGGGTGTTTGGACGGCCCTGCAACTATGTGAAACCATTACAGAAGGAGCTATTGTTTTTTCATGCTGGGAAGAGCATGGTGGCGGTAGTGTATCATTTCTGACAAAGTTTCTCTGGGAAAATTACAAGATCAGAAAAGCATTGATCTCAGATATCACGTGGATCACTGAAGGTGTCCATCCGGGTGAAGGGGTTGTTATTTCCATGCGCGACAGCGGCATACCACGTCAGAAATTCGTAAAAGAAATTATTGCACTTGCAAAAGAAAGTAAAGTGCCTTTTCAACTAGAGGTAGAAAATGCCGGTGGCAGTGATGGAACTGAAATACAGAAACTACCCTACCCGATTGACTGGTGTTTTATCGGAGCAGCTGAAGAAAATGTCCATTCACCTGACGAAAAGGTGAATAAAAAGGATATCATGTATATGGTACAATTATATCAGTATTTGATTGCCAATTTATAACACTGAAAAAGAAGAATGATGTTTATCATTTTCTTCCGGTAAAGCCATTCTTCATTTTTCATTCCTAATTTTTCATTTTCTTTTTCATATCTTCAGGCATCGATGTAGGTCGATTCGTCTTCCTGTCGATGAAAACAAGCGTAGTATCGGCTGCGTTCAGCATAATTCCTGATTCGTTAAATATTTCATAATGAAATTTTATACGAGCCCCGTCATTATACTCCATTGACGTCCTGATCGTCAGCAGATCGTCATAGAAAGCGGGTTTGAAATATTTTATTGAGTAGTCAAATACAGGTAACATGATTCCATCTTCTTCCAGTTTTTTATAGGTAAATCCGATTGACCGCAACAGTTCGACACGAGCTACTTCGAAATAAGTTGCGTAGTTTCCGTAATATACGTAACCCATTTGATCTGTTTCTGCATAACGCACTCGGACCTGAATTTCATTTGAGATCATAACAAAATATTTTTTTTGTGAAGATACAATTTGCAATAAATTTTCTATCATTGTTGCCCTTTAAAATTATCTGATGAAAACACGGCTGCGAATTTTGTTTTTCTTAACTACTGCTCTGGTTTCCTGTAAAACATCGTTTCAAATTTCAAAAAAAGAATCCGGTCAGTATAAGTTTACTGATACATCCTATACAGAAGTAGATAGTGCCGTTTATAAGGATATACTTCCTTACAGAGAGAAAATGCAGTCGGCCATGAATGAAGTTCTTGCTGTAAGTACCAGTTCAATGGAGAAAGCGATACCGGAAAGTAAATTGGGAAATTTTTTTTCTGATGCTTGTATGTCTTCTGCTCGGGCCAAAGGTATGCAGGCGGATTTTGCTGTTTTCAATACCGGTGGACTTCGCCGGTCGTTGCCAATGGGAAACATAACCAGAGGTGATGTATTTGAACTGATGCCATTTGAAAATACACTTGTTATTTTAACAATGAATGGCGGAGATGTCGAAAAATTGGTTAACTTCATCGCAACAAAGGGCGGGGCGCCGGTTTCAGGACTACGGCTGCGGATAATTGATAGTGTTGCAACAGATGTTTTCATCAATAATGTCGCACTTGATATTAAGAAATCATACAGGATACTTACATCTGATTATCTCGCAAATGGTGGTGATTCTTTTCCATTTGTTACGGATAATAAATGGGAAGATGTGAACCTGAAAGTAAGAGATGCCTTAATTGATTTTCTGATTTCTCAAACGAAGGAAGGAAAAAAAATAAGTGTTGAACTGGACCAAAGAATCAGCAATGGCAAATAGAAGGGAATTTATCAAAGGAGTTTTTGGCGGAATGGCTTTGGCAGGATTAAGTTCGTTGCCGTTAGAATTATTTGCAAGAGCAGAAATGACCAAACTGACCATTCTTCACACCAATGACGTGCATTCCCGGATTGACCCATTTCCTGCCAATGACCCCAAATACCCCAATATGGGAGGTGTAGCAAGAAGGGCTGCATTGATAAAAAAGATCAGAGCAACTGAAAAAAATGTTTTACTGCTAGATGCAGGAGATATTTTTCAGGGCACACCCTATTTCAATCTATACGGTGGAGAGCTTGAATTCAAGTTGATGAGTGAAATGGGGTATGATGCTTCTACTTTAGGTAATCACGATTTCGACAATGGTATTGATGGACTTGTGAAACAAATGCCGAATATGAATTTTCCATTTCTCAATTCGAATTATTCTTTCAAGGATACGTTATTGGAAAATAAAATTCAGGAATATAAAATTTTTCGGAAAGGAGATCTGAAGATCGGAGTCTTTGGCATAGGAATAGAACTAAGAGGTTTAGTTGATCCAAAACTGTCCGGAAATATTTTATATAACGATCCGCTTGTTAATGCAAATAGAATTTCTACCTTGCTGAAAAATGAGGAGAAATGTGATCTGGTAATTTGTCTCTCTCATCTCGGTTATAAGTATAACGATAAAAAAGTTTCCGATTCAGTTCTTGCTAAAGAAAGTTCACATATTGATCTTATCATCGGTGGCCACACACACACTTTCCTCGATGAACCAACACAAGTTGTAAATAAAGAAGGCAAAGAAGTTTTAATTGCACAAGTCGGTTGGGCAGGAATCAAACTCGGACGAATTGACTACTACTTTGATTCAAAAAAAAGAAAAAAAGATTTAATGTTGTCTACTGTAAAAATTAGTGAAAATACAATAGGCCTTTAATTTTTTTTTTATATTTTTTTACAGAATATTTGTGTCAGAAATTACAAGAGTAAATTTTGAATTTTCTGACAGTACAACAACAACGACGAATAACACCTGAAAATAATTAATTAGTTAACCAACAAAATCCTTTTCTTGAAAACCACTATTGAGAAAACTTGCGAGAGCATTTGGACAAAATGCCTGCAGATCATCAAAGACAATGTTAGTCCTCAGAGTTTCAAAACCTGGTTCGAACCCATCAAGCCAATAAAACTGGATGCGAAAGTTCTAACTATTGAAGTTCCAAGTCAGTTCTTTTATGAATGGCTTGAAGAACACTACATTACTCTTTTGAGAAAAACAATTCGTCAACAACTTGGTACTGACGGTCGACTGGAATACAGCATCGTCATGGAGAATGCTACAGCCGATGCTAAATCGTATACTGTAAAAATTCCAACACGTTCTCACTCGGACCTTAAAAACTCTCCCGTTAATGTTCCGTTAAATTCTACTACAAATACCATTCGTAATCCGTTCATTATACCCGGGTTAAAGAAAGTAAATGTAGAGTCACAATTAAATCCGAATTACACTTTCGAAAATTTCATTGAAGGAGATTGTAATCGTCTGGCTCGTTCTGCCGGTTATGCAGTGTCAAACAAGCCCGGTGGAACCTCTTTCAACCCGCTTTTGATCTATGGCGGTGTCGGTATGGGAAAAACGCATTTGGCGCATTCTATTGGTATTGAGATCAAAAATTCTCACCCCGGAAAAACTGTTCTTTACGTTTCATCTGAAAAATTTACTCATCAATTTATCGATGCGGTAAGAAACAACGAACAAAATGATTTCGTTCACTTCTATCAAATGATTGATGTCCTTATCATTGACGACATTCAGTTCTTTGCAGGAAAAGAGAAAACACAAGATGTATTTTTTCACATCTTCAACCACTTACATCAAACAGGTAAACAATTAATTCTTACTTCCGACAAAGCTCCGGTGGATCTTCAAGGTATGGAACAACGTTTACTTAGCCGATTCAAATGGGGCTTGGCTGCTGACCTTCAGATGCCTGACCTTGAAACACGAATCGCTATTTTAAATAAGAAGATGTATATCGATGGAATTGAGCTTCCTAAGGAGATTGTCGAATATATTGCTTACAGCATCACTTCCAATGTCCGCGAGTTAGAAGGCGCTTTGATCTCTATCCTTGCTCAAGCTTCATTGAATAAGAAAGCAGTTACTTTAGAACTTGCTAAACAAATGATCGATAAATTCGTGAAGAATACCACTCATGAAGTTTCAATTGATTATATCCAGAAGATCGTTTGTGATTACTTTGACCTGCCAATTGAAATGCTGAAATCTAAAACACGTAAGCGTCAGGTAGTTCAGGCTCGTCAGATCGCAATGTACTTTGCAAAAAGTATGACCAAGTCATCTTTAAGTTCTATCGGAGCTCATTGTGGTGGGAAAGACCACGCAACAGTATTGCATGCTTGCCGTACTGTCAATAACCTCATCGAGACAGATAAAAAGTTCAAAGCCAGTGTACTTGAACTTCAGAAAAAAATAAGCATCAGCGGAAAGTAATACTTCAACTGAAAATGTTAAAAAAAACCACCGGTGGAATTCTACCGGTGGTTTTTTTATTCTGACCTTTGCTAAAGAAGGCTTTTTATGATATTAAAAAATTAATGGGTTTAAAGCGTTGAAATGAAAGTAACAGAAGTTCAGACAGAAAAAGATGCACAGGATTTTTTACTACTTCCTGTAAATATCTATAGCGATGATCCTAATTGGATCCGCCCGTTAGATAAGGATATTGAAATTGTCTTCGACCGCAAAAAGAATAAATTTTTCAGACACGGAAATTGTACCCGATTCCTTTTGAAAAATGATCAGGGAATCACGATCGGCAGAATTGCAGCTTTTTATAATGAACGGACTTCTGCTAAGGAAAAGCAACCTACCGGAGGAATCGGTTTTTTCGAATGCCCGAATGATCAGAATGCCGCTAACCTACTCTTTGACAGAGCAAAGCAATGGCTTATTGAGAATAAACAGGAAGCTATGGATGGACCGGTAAATTTTGGAGAACGGGACAGCTGGTGGGGTTTGATCGTGCAGGGCTTTGATCCTGTACCCTACAAAATGAATTATAATAAACCCTACTACAAACAACTTTTTGAAAATTATGGGTTTAAAACCTATTTTGAACAATGGTGCTTTTCTTTAAAAGTTCATGATAAACTTCAGGATAAGTTTCACATCCGGCATGATCAGATCTCTGCTGATCCGAACTATTCTTCTAAATATTTCAGAAAATCTCAACTGGAAAAATTTGCTGAAGATTTTCGAACGATCTATAATAAAGCCTGGGCAAAACACGGCGGAGGAAAAGAACTTGATCAAAAGCAGGTCCTTCGACTTTTCAATTCCATGAAACCTGTAATAGATGAAAAATTGATCTGGTATGTCTACTATAAAAATGAACCTGTCGGAATGTGGGTCAATCTACCGGATATTAACCAGATCTTTAAAAAATTCAATGGTAAATTCGGTTTATGGCAAAAGCTGCAGTTCATTATTCAATTGAAGAGACGGCGGATAAAGAAAATGTATGGACTTGTCTTTGGACTTGTTCCCGAACATCAGGGTAAAGGTGTTGATGCCTATATGATCCTTGAAGGGGCTACAATGATGCGCAAGGAGAATATTTATCATGACTATGAGATGCAATGGATCGGAGATTTTAATCCGAAAATGGTTGCAATTGCCGAAAATCTCGGAACCTACAAAAGCCGGGTTTTGATCACATACAGGTATTTATTCGACAGAAACAAGGAATTTGTCAGACACCCTTTTTTATAAACAGATTGACACCCCAAAAGAGAAAGAAGATTACAATTTTGACCCTTTTAATATGTTAATAAGTCTTTTTGTCCTAAATAGAGTCCGGATGCATAAAATCTTATTTTTACTCTAGTTAAGTACACACATACTTTCATTAAAAAATACGCCCACATGTATAGTTCAATATTTTTTCTTAAACCTATGAAATATGTCTACAAACGAACCATTAAGGGTTTTAATCCTGGAGGAAAATCAGTCTGAGATTAAATTATTTGAAAGTATTTTAAATGATTCAAAAGTTGATTTTGAATCTAAGTCAGCAAAAACTGAAAGCGATTTTATAAAATTTGTAAATCGCTTCAAGCCGGATGTCATACTGGCCGGAACGAATCTTACAAAATACAGCGTGCATGAAGCCCTTTCATTTTTGAAAGAGCAAGGCCAATTAATTCCTTTTATACTTATCACTGGGACAATTCCTGAAGAACTTGCAAAAGATTACCTGAAATATGGAGTCGATGAATACCTGACCAAATACAACCTCCTCTCCTTACCTGCTGTTATTACCAAGAGTATTGGTATAAAAAAAACGATCCGGGAGAAACAGGAGTCAGAGGTTCTTAATAAGGAAAATGAAGCGAAGCTCCAGACTTTTTTTAACAATAACCCTGAATCTATTTTTGAGATCGGTTTTAATCATGAATTCATCAATATAAACAATGCAGCAAAGGAACTCCTGGAAATTTCAGATTCAAAATTGACTTCTAAAAAAATCCGGATCATTGATTTCATCGACCCGGGCAAGATTAAAGAATACAAGGAAGCACATGCTAATTCATGCCGTGGACACAAAAGAAGTATTCTACTTCAGATAAACCGTTCGAGAGGAAATGATCTTTGGCTTGAATGTAAATTGCTTCCCTTATTTGATGCTAACCAGGCAGTAGGTTCAATCTTATTGATCGGTATAAACGTTACCGAAAAAGAAAAAGTGAAGACAGAACTTTCAAAAACCAAAGGTAATTATGAAAGTCTGGTAGCCTCAATCGATGAAGCTCTTTGGTCAGTTGACCGGGATTTCCGAATCCTGGAATTCAATGAAATTGCGTCAATGTTGTTCCACAAAATAAGAGGCATAAAAGTTAAGGTTGGAATGCCTCTCCATGAGTTTGCAACTATTCCTGAACGATATCTTATCTGGGTTGAACGGTACAACCGCGCTTTAAATGGTGAAAAATTTTCTGTTGAAGATATTTTTGTTCTGGAAGAAGGTAAATTTCATGCTCAGATAACTCTCTACCCAATATATAACAACGATGAAATCACGGGAGTTTGTATTTTAGGAAGAGATATTACAGCTTTTAAAAACGCTGAACACGAACTTAAACAAAGTGAACAGATCTTCCGGACATTATCAGAAAATGCTCCGGTCGGAATTTTTAAATTAGATAAAAGCGGTAATTGTATTTATGCAAATGACCATATCGCCGGATTATTCAAGACTTCTAACGATAAAATTAAAGGTCGTTCCTGGATAAACTTTATTCATAAAGAAGATCTGGAAAATTTTATTTTCAAATTTGAGAATTTTCTAATATTAAAAAACAGTATTGAAACTAAGATCCGGTTTACAGACGAGGAAGGACAGATGATCTGGACAAAAGTCAGTGTTTCCTCTATTGAAGTGGATTCGGAAATGATTGCCATTGGTACTGTTACCGATATAACCAAACTCAAAAAAGCATACGATGAATTAATTGAAAAGCAGTCTATCATTGATGCCGTAGAAAATAATTCAAAAGTGGGATTCTGGGTGCGGGACTTAGACAAACCGAATGAAACTCTCTGGTCGGATGCCATTTATCAGATCTTTGATCAGGACAAATTAAAAGGTCCCCTCTCCAGTCATGATATTGAACAAATTATTCATCCAGATGACCTTGATAACTTTAAAAGGGCAATCCAAAGTGTTATAAACGGTCACTTTATGAATATTGAATACCGGCTGCAATTAAGATCCGGTATTACAAAATATGTACTTGTTTCTGCTTATCCCATTTTTGATAACGCTCAAAAAGTAATAAAGATGACCGGTACAATTCTGGATCTTACGGATATTTATTCTAAAGACCGGGAATTGAAGAATCAGAAAAAATTAATGTCTAATGCTTTTGAAATAGCAAAGATTGGACTCTGGGATTACAACGTAAAAGACAGAACTACGATCTGGTCGAAAGAAACAAAACGGATGTTTGGATTAAAAGAGTTCTATCCACCGCTCTCATTGGAAGTTCAGTCAGCGATCCTTCACCCTGACGACAGGAAAGCGTTTATTGATTTTTATAATGCACAGCTTATTACTGGTAAATCAACCTCTTTTGAATACCGTGTTTTTGTTCATGGAGAGATCCGGACTCATCTGATCTATTCTTATCCATTTCTGGATAAGGATAATGTCGTTGAACGCCTGACAGGGATAATAATTGATAAGACCAATTCAAGAAAAACCGAAGACAAACTTGTTGCATCTGAAAATCTGTTCAATTCGTTCTTTGATAATGTACCTGATGCTATTTTCATTGAAGATAACGATGGAAATATTTTAAATGCCAATAAAAAAGCCTGTGAACTTCAGGGTATAGCTAAAAAAGATCTGGTCGGTAAAAATATTACCGACTTGATGCCTGAAAAAGACAGAAGTAAACTGATGTCTGATTTTAAGAAATTGTTTAATGGCGAAATTACTGAACACAATAGTAAGTACTATAAGATCACCGGAGAGCCGGCAGAAATTGAGATCAAAGCTATGCGCATTTCCTATAAAGACATTCCGGCCGTTTTACTGAATGTAAGAGAAGTTTAAAAAAAAGTGCCATGAATCCTGAAAAGATCCATGGCACTTTTTCATTTTATTTCAATCCCCTATTCGACTACTAATCTGATCGATTGAGAAATTGATTCATCAGTTCTAAGATTTAACATGTAAATACCTTTAGCAAGATTTTCCATGTCCAATTCTTTACTGTTCATTCCTTGAATTGCAGTGATCATTTCCTCAATCACTATTTTTCCTGTGAGATCAGTAACAGCCATCACCACATTCGCTTTTATGTCAGATGTGAATTCAACTTTAACTTTACCGGATGTAGGATTTGGATAAGCACTCAATTCACCACTTAACATATTCACGGTTTCATCGGCAGCAGTTCTGCAGAATAAATTGACATTTACGATCACAGTTCCTGGCTGAGATGCACCGCAACTGTTGATCGCATTTACTCTGACAATTGCTGAAGAACTTGTTGAAGACGTATAGTTAACTGAAGCGGATGTGCCCGCAGGAGTGATCACTCCACCACCTGTAACAGACCATGAATAAGAAGTGGCAGTTGGAACTGCCGGGAACGAATACGGTACAGAAGTCTGTGATTTACAAACTGAAGTCGGTCCGGTTAAAGCCGGAGTGGCAGGTCTTGCACTAACGGTATAACAACGCTGAGTACTTACTCCGCAATTGTTAGTCGCTGTTACACAAATATTTCCTGCGCCTGTAAATGCACCTGTAAAGTTAACCACAATTGATAGACCATCCGGGGCGACAGATTGTATATCAATTCCCGGAACTGTTGTTGACCAACTATACGATGTAGCGGTTGGTACAGCTGCTATCGAATAAGTTACTCCACTTACACCACACATTGCTGTATTTGGGCCGGAGATACTTCCCGGTTGACTTGGTACTGATTGAACAACGAATGATCTTGGATAACTACCGCAAGTATTACTAACCGTAATTGTTATAGTGCCTGAAGTAAATGACGGTCCGAAATTAAAGTTCGCTACCGAATTCACAGAATTCTGGAAGGATGAAACCAGAGTAATATCTCCAGTCGTCGTCCATACGTAATTTTGTGCGCCGCTGACTAGTGGCATTGTGTAAGTCACATTATTATTTGCACAAACAAAATTCGGACCGATAACTGCATTGGAGTGGATCGGAATTCCGGTCAATGTCATTCCTCGTACAAGGCCATTTCCCAGACAATTTACTCCATTCACCTGAATAGATCCCTGACCGAATCCAACTGGAATATTCACGGTCACTGTATTTGTTCCTTGTCCGCTAATGATGAATACTCCTGTTCCTGTAACTTTCCAGAAATAACTTAATGCATTTGTAGAAGAAGTTGAATAAGTTCCGATAGTACCACCACAAATTATCGACGGCCCGACAATTGGAGTTGCCTGAGATGGCTTGGTTGTCATTACCGGAATATTCATACAACTTTGTGAACTAGTTCCGCAGAAATTTACTGCTTCAACACAAATGAATCCGCCCATATAACTCGGGCCAACAGCTATAGTGATAGAATTTGTCGTCGACGAACCGGTAACGCCACTTGGTAAATACCAATTATATGAAGTAGCTCCCGGTACACTTGCCACTGAGAAAACGATGCCTGTCTGATTTCTGCATAAACCTCCCGGGCCACTGATCGAACCTGGTGTATTAGGTGTACTACCACCATTTGCGACCGTAGCTGATGAATATCCTGTACAACCATTACTATCTGTAATTGTAACGGTATAGGTTCCACTGGAAAGATTTGTAGCTGTCTGCGTTGTTTGTCCATCTGACCACAGATAAGTATATGAACCTGTTCCGCCGGTAGGATTCACGGTTGCCGAACCATCATTTCCCGCACAAGAAGTAGAA
The DNA here is from genome assembly GCA_049363815.1 of Bacteroidota bacterium. Classification (GTDB taxonomy): domain Bacteria; phylum Bacteroidota; class Bacteroidia; order AKYH767-A; family 2013-40CM-41-45; genus JADKIH01. The sequence goes on along the minus strand of JBMQEM010000053.1, from coordinate 889 downwards.
ACTGATGTTGTTGATCCTTCAACTTTCATAGGTTGTGTTAATGTTACAATCAGATTTGCAGAGCAGCCGTTAAAATCAGTAACTGTATAATTCATTGTACCTGCGAATTGATTGACTGTTCCAACTCCGGTGTATGGCGATGTTCCGCCAGTAGCAGAAATCGTAACCATAGTTGAAGCGCCGTAACAATTGATCGGTGCAGCGGAATACGATGGCACAAGTGCACCCGGTTGTGTAACTGTAATTGTAGTTGTTGTGGAACATCCATTTGCATCAGTAACAGTATATACATATGTTCCTGCTAAAACTTCGTAGGTATCTAATCCAAGATAAGGTCCTACTCCACCTGTTGCAGTAACAGTAACAAGCGATGTGCCGCCATTGCAGAGTATAGCTGTTGCAGTCGAAGAAGCTACTAATGCAGTCGGTTCTGTTATTGTGACTGACGTCGTTGAAGTACATCCGTTCGCATCAGTCACTGTGTAAGAATACGTTCCTGCTGCCTCTGTAAATGTACCTGTTCCTGAATAAGGAGCTGTTCCACCAGTTGCACTCACTGTAACTGTAGATGAACCTCCATTACAAAGAATGGCTGTTGCAGAAGATGACGCAACTAATGCAGCCGGTTCTGTGATCGTGATCGATGTTGTTGAAGTACATCCATTCACATCAGTTACTGTGTAAGAATAGGTTCCTGCCGATTCTGTGAATGTGCCTGTTCCTGAATACGGAGCTGTTCCGCCAGTCGCTGAAACTGTCACCGTAGAACTTCCACCATTACAAAGAATTGCTGTTGCAGAAGAAGAAGCAACCAATGCAGCAGGCTCTGAAATTGTGATCGATGTTGTTGAAGTACATCCATTCACATCAGTTACTGTGTAAGAATAGG
>JBMQEM010000052.1:0-30223 GCA_049363815.1 Bacteroidota bacterium | reverse complement strand
AAGTGGAATGAAGTGGAATGAAGTGGAATGAAGTGGAATGAAGTAAAAAAAAATATTTAGTATCCAAATGAATATTATCAAAAAATAAACACTGAGAACACAAGTTCACAATAAGTACACGGAATTATCTGCGCAAAATCTGCGGGATCTGCGAGATCTGCGGGAAATAAATACACTTGAAAAACTTTCACACTTACCTATAAATAAAAAAATGAACTTCTTCTGGTTTCGCCGCGATTTACGATTAGACGACAATGCAGGTCTATACCATGCACTACGTTCCGGCAAACAAGTGCAATGTGTTTTTATTTTTGACACAGATATTTTAGATAAACTTGAAGACAAAAATGATCTACGTGTTGTTTTCATTCACCGGCAAATTACCAGACTTCAAAATGAATTGATTGAACTTGGCTCTTCTCTCCTTGTAAAACATGGCAAACCAAAAGAAGTCTGGAATGACCTTGCAAAAGAATTTAAGATCGGACAAGTTTTTACCAATCACGACTACGAGCCGTATGCGAAAGTCCGTGATGAGGAAATAAAAATATCACTTCAGAAAAAATCAATTCAATTCAACACATTCAAAGATCAGGTAATATTTGAAAAAAGCGAGGTGACAAAAGATGATGGATTGCCATATACTGTCTTCACACCTTATATGAAAAAATGGCGATCGACAGTAAAACCATTTTATCTGAAATCTTATCCGACAGAAAAATACTTCGACGCTTTTGCAAAAACAAATCATGAAGCAATTCCATCTTTAGAACAAATGGGCTTTAAAGATTCTGTGATTAAATTTCCAAGACCAAAAGTTTCAAAAGACATTCTGGAAAATTACATTGAGCAACGTGATATACCATCTGTCAAAGGAACATCAAGACTAAGTATTCACCTCCGCTTTGGAACGATCAGTATTCGTAAGCTTGTCAGACAAGCATGGCCATATGAGAAATGGGTGAATGAATTGATCTGGCGGGAATTTTATATGATGATCATGTGGCATTTTCCACATGTTGTCGACCAGGCTTTCAAAAGTCAATACAAAAACCTGCCATGGCATCATAACGAAACCGATTTCAAAAAATGGTGCGAAGGAAAAACCGGTTATCCAATTGTTGATGCCGGCATGCGCGAACTGAATGCAACCGGATTCATGCACAATCGTGTGCGGATGGTTGTCTCCATGTTCCTTACAAAATATTTACTGATCGACTGGCGCTGGGGGGAAGCCTACTTCGCACAAAAACTTCTCGACTACGAATTGTCGAGTAACAATGGCGGCTGGCAATGGAGTGCAGGAACAGGTGTCGATGCTGCACCTTACTTCCGTTTGTTCAGCATGAGCGAACAAACCAAACGATTCGATCCGGAATTAAAATACATTCGCAAATGGGTTCCTGAGTTTGAAGATTTTTCTTATCCGAAGCCGATTGTGGATTATGCATTTGCGAGGAAGAGGTGCCTGGATTTCTTTAAGGTAAACTTGCCTAAATAAGTTTTGAAACAAAAACACAAGGGCACTGAGTTCACAAAAGTTCACGGAAATTGATCTATCATCACTAAATTCCGTGAACTTTTGTGAACTAAGTGTTCTTGTGTTTAAACTTACCTGGAAATAAACTTATTTCACTACGTCCGGTTCAAATTCCAATGAAACAGAATTCATACAAAACCTTTTATATGTCGGCGGCGGTCCATCATTGAAAATATGTCCGAGATGTGAATCACATCTGGCACAGATCACTTCAGTACGTTCCATTCCATGTGATTTATCTTCTTTATAGATCACACTGTTTTTTCTGAGCGGTTCGAAAAAACTCGGCCAGCCGCAATCACTTTCAAATTTTGAATCAGACCTGAAAAGAACATTGCCGCACACTGCGCAGTAATATGTTCCAATTGGATTTTTGTCCCAATACTTTCCTGAGAATGCGCGTTCAGTTCCATTCTCTCTGGCAACATGATAAAGATCCGCAGGAAGAATCTTTTTCCATTCCGCATTACTTAAGTTCAGATGTGTTGTGTCTGTTTTTGAAAAGTATGGATTGTTTGCGCGCTCTGTTTCCTGTTTATTCTATGCAGAACATGAAATCAAAAAACAGAGCGTTGCAATTAAAATCGGTTTCATATTGGTTTTGGTATTTTGAATAAAGATACTCATAAAATATTTCCCGCAGATCCCGATAGCTATCGGGATCTGCGGGAAATAAAAAATCGTTTCAAATAGAAAATTCTGTAAACATCAATCCACTTTATTAATTCCTCTTCAAAAATTCTGTAAGAAATCCGCAGAGATTGCTCCCCTTTCTCCACCAACTTCAGCATTGGTTTAGCGTAAATAATACCACTAAACCACCCAATGCTCACTCGTCATTTCCGCTTATTTTTAGTGACTGTAATTGCGCTCCTATCATGCGTAAGTACATCCTACGCCGGCTCTTTCGGCGTGCAGGCGGCGTTTGTACATAATAACACCAAACAGAGCGTTGATCAGGTGGCAAACAATACCCTTCGTATCATCAACAACGCTCCCACTCCTGTAAGATTTCATGTGAATTTTTCACTTCCTTCAGGCTGGGAATATCTTGGAAACCCCGAAAAAGACGTTGAATTGGCCGGAAATGATTCCATCTTCCTTCCGGTCCGGTTAATTGTAGACAGAAATTCAAAAGGCGGAACCAGTTATATCGTAACCGCCTGGCTTTCATCTGATAAAGGTGTTCAATTTTCTTCCCAGAACTGGTATGTGACCATACCGATCCATTCGGAATGGAGTGCAAATATACCCGTCAAACAACAGTATTTCATAACCGGTGTCGACTCCTCCGGATTCAGGGTCCGTTTCCGAAATACGGGAAATGCAGACGAACAGATCCGCATTTCCCTGATCCCCGATCATCGGATAGAAGTCTTACGACAGAGTGATGGCGGAGCCTCCTTATTGACATTTACTTTAAGCCTACCGGTCGGTGCAGATACTGTACTGACTTTTCCCGTTAATAAGAGAGCTGAAGCAAAAAATGTCGGAAAGAAAGATGCTGACTTACATTCTGCGCCTAGCAAAGAACTTTATACGATCCAGGTTTTGGCAAAGGCTTTATCCGGCACAACTAGCTGGAGCGGAACTGTTCAGTTCTTTAAACTTGGCAATACTGTCAAACAAAATCAATTCGGCCGTTCTGCAATTCCATTGGTGTTAGAGGCAAATGTTTACGATGTTCTTTCCGATGGAACAACGATGTCTCTAGATGCATATGGAAGTGTTTTCCCGAAAGAAAATACGATCATCAATTATCGTTTTCAGACAGTATTCATCACGAACTTCCTTGAACAAAATTCTTTCCTTGGAAACAATCACTATATCGGATATTTCTCAAACAATGCAATTGTTGAGATCGGAGAAGTGAATGGCTGGGGAAGAAGTTTGCTTACCGGAAAAGGGATAAAAGCATCCTACACTTACGGAAAGAACACTATCGGTGCAATGTATACCAGAGGCCCCGGCTTCTTTAGAAATAATTTTGCTGAAGGAATGGGATTCTATCACAGTTTCAGAAATAAAAAACTGGTTTGGAACAACTACTATTCTACGCAGAAAAATGAAAAACTCTTTTCGAAAACAGATCTTGTAAACACTTCAATGAGTTACAAGATCAATCCGCATCATCAGATCCTCATTGGCGGAGGAGTCAGTATTGACAGTTACAAGAGGGATACCTTGAGCAATACTGTCCCCGGTTTCGGATACGACATGACGTATTCGGGAAGTTATAACAAACTGACCGGCTCACTCTCTTATTCAACAGGTACAGGAAATTATTCCTTAGCTCATGGAACATCAATGATCTCCGGGCGGGTAAATTACAATATCAATGCGAAAAAACTGATTGCATTTACATACCAGAATTTCAAGCAACGTCCTGAATACTTTTTCAACGGTGTATTGACTTCCGGAGCCTTTACACGTTCCGACAGATATGAATTGCGTTATGGTATCCAGTCACCTACTGCATTTGCTTTCCTTAAACCTACTTATATGTATGAAGAAAATCAAACTCTTCGTACGCGTACAAAAGGATTGGGAGTTGAATACAATCTGAGAAACCTGCAAAGCGTAAGAATTTCCACAAGCGGTTTCTTCGGTTATGCCAAAGCGATCGACTATGATGTTCCTGATTTCTTCATGGCAAGGATGAGCGTTTTTGCCAGATGGAGTAAATTGATGCTAAGCATGCGTTACTATTATGGAGCAAATCAGGTGTCTGAACAAAAACGATTTATCAACGATAAGATCACGCCGCAATCGGTACATATTGTCGGTGCTTATGACTACTGGATGGCTGGAGGCAAATTGCTTCTGACAACCACAACCAATCTGATGTATGAGTCGTACTTCAAGAAAGTCAATTTCAGATTACGCCCTGAATTGAATTACTATACAAAAACAGGAATGCGTCTTTCTTTCTATGCTTCCTACATGACTTCAAAACAAGGTGCAAATCCTTTGCTGGAAGAACGTCCGGGAAAAGAAGGTTATGAAGTTACCTCAAATAGTGAGCTGAGTTTAGGTTTCGGCGTAAGGAAACAGATCGGTATCCCTGTTCCGGGTAAAAAATATATTTCAACAACAATAGTCATTTTCAAAGATCTTAACGGAAACAGAAAGCTGGATGCAAATGAAGAAGGGGTAACAGACATGCTGGTGAATATCCGGCCAATGCAATTCTCCACCAGTAATAGTGATACAACATCCATGGACAGAACACATGGTGAAGATTTCATCACTGATTCAAAAGGTCAGATCATCTATGAGAATATTCCTGCAGGAACGTATAGTGTAAAATGCAATTCCCTGGTCTCTCAAAGCGAATGGTTTGATGCAAACAACGGCGAATATTTAATGGACAAACGTCAGACACTTTATATACCACTGACCAAAGGGGTACGGATAACCGGTTCACTTTTGGTTGAACAGGATAAATATTCAACATCAGATGTCAAACTTGATATTGCACGGATCCGCGTAACTGCTATCGATTCTTCTGGAAAGACCTATTCGGCATTGACAGACGGAAACGGAAATTTCATGATGTACGTACCAACAGGAATCTATACGTTGACTGTAAATGAATCTGCTTTAGGAAGCAATTATATGTTAACTCAGAATAAGATCACAATTGACTTAAGTTATTTTTCTGACAACTTCAGTATCACCTTCAATGCAGTCGAAAAGAAGCGAAAAATGAACATTAAAAAGTTCAATCTGCAAGGAGAAGAGCAAAAATGATAAAACAAACCGTAACAGCATTCGTAAATATCAGCAAAACCATCCAAAAACCAACCAATGAAGATTATTTGTAGATTATTATACGCAATCATCCTGCTCACATCGGGCGTAATAAAAGGACAGAATGTGAGTATTTCACCCAGCAGGCTTTATTACAAAACTGCTATAGGAGAGTACAAAACACAAGAGATCAATATCACAAACAGTTCAAAAAATAAGCAGGCGTTTGTTATCTCGTTCTCTGACTTTGAACCTGCAGGAATTGAAGGGAAGTCACGTTTCATGAAAGCCGGAGAAAGCGAGAATTCATGTTCACAGTGGCTGAGTGCAACTCCTTCGTTCTTTGAATTAGAACCGGGAACAACACAAAAAGTACAGGTACTAATGCAGGTTCCTGCAACACCGGAAGCAAACAAAGTAAAATGGGCTGCTATGCAGATCAAACTAGCAAAAGAAAAACAAGGTGCTGATGGAGGTGACAAAAATGCAATTGGTCTTGGTATCACTGAAACATTCCAGTTTGTTGTGCATGTATTTCAATCTCCGCCCACTGTCGTAGATAAAAGTGCAGAGCTTGTCAGTTTCCGTGAAATGCCTTCTACAGAAACAGACTCGACCAGAATATTATTATTAAAGGTTAAAAATAATGGCGAATCGATTCTTGATTGTGCATCATATCTTGAATACACGCATTTACAAAGTGGAAAAGATGACAGACAAAAACCTTTTGCCTTCACTCTATTACCGGGTGCATCAAGAGAAATCAAGTTTGCAATCCCAAAAGAATTATCAAAAGGTAAATACTCTGTCCTGGGTGTTGTCGACTTTGGCAGCAGGGAAAATGTACTTGCCGCAGAAATGGAAATAGATCTGAAATAGCTTTGATCCAAAAGTTAAATCAGAATTGAATAAAATTAAAAGAATGACTTTATTGAAAATGCTAGCTTTAAATAAAGGAGTTCTGTTAATAGTACCGGAAATAAGCAGTAATGCCCAATTCTGGAATAAAAGTGAAGAGTGGGATAAAACTGTAAGAACGCACAAGGTTTTATCTAATACTCACAAACCAAACGACACATATTTGTAGTGTCCAATACACAATTAATAAATTAAACAAATTAAAAAATCACACCCCCCAATGAAAATGAAATTAATATCACGTGTGTTAACAGTAGCAGCAATTACATCTGTATTTGCAGTTAACACTTCGAAAGCACAGCTTTCAGATCAAGAGTATGTAGCAGTTACTATGGACCTTCAAGGTATCCTGGAACTTGACATGACTACTGAACCACAAGTTGATTTCGTGTTCAACACGATTCAAAAATACCAGGTTGGTATCACAAAGTACAATGCAACACGTTTAGAGGTTAACTCTACTGTGCCTTGGGATCTTTATGCTCAGCCAAGTACTCAATACTGGACGCAACAAATTGCTTACGGTGCTGGTACTAACGGTCAGGGTACAATCCCTTCTGAAATATTAGAAATGCAGGCAATTCAGGCTAACTCTGTTGCTGCTCCTCTAACATTCAACAGCTTTGTAGGTTTATTTAGTGATGCAGGTGCAAACACAGCTTCATTGACTCCATCAGCGAACACGCAATTCCTTGCGGGTGAATTTGCTCAAGGTGTATCAAGCAGCTATGCTCCGGCAACTTCTACTTCAAGTCCGTTGACAAACAAATTCCTGATTCACTACCGTATCAAACCGGGTGTTCCAGCGAACTTCCCTAATCTGACAACTCAGTATCCGGCTCTTGCTGCAACAACGTTTACAGCAATTACACCGTATGCTCAACCAGGTTACTATGATCTTGAAGTAGTGTACACACTTACTGAATATCTATAAGACAAAAAAATCCAACCGGATTTTTCAAATAAAAGACAATCTTTTCCACGGCCCTTCAGGGCCGTGTTTTTTTTTGAATATAATTGAAACATTCACTGCTATTATGAGTAAATCTCCCTTGAGGTCTCTATGGCCTTTCACACATGTCCAACTTCAGAAAGATCATTCTTATCATTTTACTTTGTCAGCTGCCCAATCTGAGTAAAGCTCAGACTGTCGACATTGATCTGATCAGTGCAACCAATGTTGATTTCAGGTTTGACACCTTCTATAAACTTACCAATGGTATTTTCATTGCCAATGCCATCACGTTTAACATAGAAGCTATAGGTACACAATGGGACCTTTATATGGGCTCAGTAACAGCTGTGCCGGGTGTCTGGGACAATGTTCAATATTATGGAACAAGCGGAAATGGCGCTCCCGGAGTCGGTATTGTTCAGACCCGTGTACACAACTTAAGCGGCACTCCTCAGGTTTCAGGATTTGTCCCTTTACAAGATATCGCTACCTCTACATTAGACATTATCGGAAATCATAATATCGTTGATGCTCCCGTGAATTGTTCTGACCCTTCTCCTGTAGGGACAAACACTGCGGGAAGTTATCTTTCCGATCCACAATGTTATCAGTTCCGTGTTGATTTGAGAATTGTACCGGGATATACTTACAGACCGGGGTTGTATACTTTGCAGATTGAATTTATTGTGGCGCCGGATTTGTAATACGAAATTCGATATTCGGCAGCCTGAACTTTTATTGTTAATTTTTTTCTTTATTTGATCTTCAACAAATCATCCGGCGTATCAATCGCCACACTTTCCAGATTGGTAATTCCTGCTTTTATCTGATAACCGTTTTCGATCCACCGCAATTGTTCAAGTGATTCTGTAATTTCTAAATTGGTTTTTGCCAGTCCGGAAATTTCGCCGAGAATTTTTGTCTTATAACCGTAGATTCCAATGTGCTTGTAATACGTTGAATGTTTCAGCCATTCCTGTTCAGGAAAATTTCTGTTATATGGAATTGGAGAACGACTGAAATAGATCGCATCCATTTTATTGTTGAGAACCACTTTCACATTGTTGTGATTAAAAAGTTCAGACGGGTCTTCTATCTTTTTTACCAACGTAGCAATAGAAACATTCTTATCGTCCAGCAAGGAACAAAGCATATTAATCTGTTCAGGATGAATGTATGGTTCATCTCCCTGAATATTGATAACGGCATCCCACTCCCCTGCTTTTCCTGAATTGATTATTTCTGCACAACGATCTGTTCCACTCTGATGTTCGGGGGAAGTCATCCACGCATTTCCACCAAAGCTTGTTACATGATCGAAGATGCGCTGATCATCGGTCGCTATCAGCACTGAACTCAATTTGTCAGCTTTACTGCATTGCTCATAAACACGCTGGATCATACTCTTCCCCTGAATATCCACTAATGGTTTTCCGGGAAAACGTGTTGATGCATAACGGGCAGGAATAATTCCGATTACTTTCATGGGTCTGTTTTTTTCATGAGTGAAATTATGAAATTAGAACGAAGTATTATATCACAAAGTAAAATTCACCTGTCCGATAAACATCCTCGGTGGCTGCATATCTGCAGGTCTTTGCATATATATGTAGTTGGTCAGATTCTTAACGATGAATGAGAGCTTTACATTGTCTGAGATCGACCATGATGTCCGGAGATCATAGACAGTATCTCCGTGACGATGATACTTTCTGTAATGACCTATTCCTAATCCGGGCTGAAAGGCAAAATCCAGGAGTCCGCTGACAAAGATCTTATCGATGTTTTCCATTCTGCTGGTGTACCTGACACTCAGACCGATTTCATATTTTTTCCATTCAATACCAAGATCCGCTTTGATCATACTTTTAGAACGGTATTTCAGAAAATCTGTCGAATCGCTTCCCATTACAGTAGCTAGCCCGCCGACTTTTACGATGAAAGCGCTATCATATGATGTCTGGCGCGGATCAAGCAAAGTAATACTTGCGAGTGCAGTTATCTTCAGGTCTTTTCTGATCGATCCACTCAGAAACATTGATGCATCAAGTCCGTCGATCCTCGTATCTCCAATGTTCAATGACTTGAATCCATTCCCAATAAGTGGCTCTGAAAAAGCGCCCCATTGAGCAAAAGCAAATTCCATCATATTCTGATATTCGTTTCTGAAAACAGCCACATCAATATATCCGGACCATGCTTTATATTTGAATAATTGCTTCAACCCGATTTCCATACTTAATCCCTTTTCAGATTCCAGATCCGAGTTTGGATAAATTACAATACTTCCAACATTGGTCTTGATAAATTTTTCAGCTATAGAAGGGAAACGATAACCTTGTCCGATGGATGCTCTCAAAAAAGTTCCTTTGAACATATTATAATTCACGCCACTTCTGAAAACAGGGGTCCACTTTTCACGGATGCTATCAACTTTATTCTGCTCCGCCCTTCCTCCTGCTGAAAACGAAAATTTCTTATATTTGAAATCACCCTGAACATAAGCTGCTTGCTGATTACCGGTGTGATTTCCATATAACTCACTTTCAACTGTTGAATTAACATTTACAACACCACCAATAATATTCAAATTCTCTTTTATGGTTTTCTGATATTGCAATTCAGAATAAAATAAGATCGCCTGAGAATTCTGGCTGGTATTGTTTTCATTCTTTGTATTGAACCAGCGATTTCTTAAACGGAAGGTGCCGATCTTCTTATTTGTATAGGTGACGAATGGATCAACATTCGTACGATATGTACGGAAATTACTCAATGTATTACTTGCAGAAGTATAAGCACCTGTTGTGTCATTCTGAAAAAGAAAAAACAAAACACCAACAGTGCTCATTGTATTCATATTTACTCCCGCACTTAATCCTTCTGCTTTTTTAAATCTGTAGCGCGTATTGAAATTGAAACGCCCCCTTTGCTCCTTCTCTCCCGCACGGTACCCTTGATCATCGAACACATTTTCACCAACAACGAGATCCAGATTTCCGACTTGCTGACTGTGAAAAAAACTAAAGCCTGTCGTCCGTAGTACTTTATCGCCCCACCATTTCAGATCATATTCCTTATTGTCGATCTTAAAAACCGGATGGTCATATATTCCTGTGAAGAATGAAAATTTTGTAACCGGTGTTGACTTTGGATAGGCAGTTCTGACATTGATGACACCATTCAACGCTGAAGAGCCAAAAAGCACACTACTTGCGCCTTTGATCACTTCCACCTGTTCCAGATTTTCTATTGGAAGGAAATTCCATTTTGTATCATTTGCATCTGCTGTCAATTGCGGTAAGTCATCTACCAGTAACTGTACACGGCTTCCTGCTCCGTAACTCCATCCACTGCCTCCGCGGATATTTGCTTGCCCGTCAACAATCGTAACACCGGGAATAAATTCCATGGCTTCCTCCATATTGACAACATTCTTACTTTCTATCAGATCCGGTTTTAACACTTCCATTGACACAGTAACATCTTCGAGTCTTTGTTCAAACTTTCCTGCACTTATCACTACAGCATTTAATTCCCGGCTGACAGGCTTAAGACGAATTATTCTTTCAATCGAAAATGGTGGCTTACCTAAAGACAGCGACTCTGAGAACGAATAATAGGTGAAAGCCTGAAATCTTAATATATGATAACCTGAGTCTATCATTATTTCCAAATAGCCATTTTCATTTGTGGCACCAATTGCTTTTGAATCTACAAAAACTGCAACGCCGGGAATTGAAACTCCACTTTCAGAATCGACAATTGTTAATGATAAAGTCCCTTTCTGACCATTTGCAACGAAGCTCAGGCTGAATAAACAAATCAATAGGAGGAGGCAATTTCTCATAGTATATTAAATGTATAAAAAGAAGCATTGTCGTAATATTGACGGCTTACTTTTCAGGAAAACTTCCCGAAACAATATTACTGAATAAATAGAAACAGAAATTAGATGGATAAAGCAGATGATGAACAATTGATGTATAAACTTGCACTCCACCTGCTCCCGGGGATCGGACCGGTTAGTGCCAGGAATCTGGTAAGTTATTGCGGAGGCGTGAAAGAGATCTTCCATACCCGGAAAGGTGAACTTGAAAAAATTCCATTCATAGGAAGTGAAAGAGCAAAGGAGATCATTAAATACAAAAACTTTCAGGAGATCCGTGACGAGGTCGAACTTATCCGGAAAAATAATATTCAAACCCTCTTTTATCTTGATAAAAATTATCCACATCGTTTAAGAAACTGTGAAGATGCACCGGTTATGCTTTTTTATAAAGGCATTGCAGATCTCAATGCACCGAAAATAATTTCAGTGGTAGGAACCCGGCACATTACCACTTATGGAAAAGAAATGACTGACCGGCTGATCCATGAGATCAGTGAATATCAGCCGCTGATCGTAAGTGGACTGGCTTATGGAGTAGACATTCAGGCACATAAGGCTGCTTTGAAAAACAACCTCCATACTGTGGGTGTTGTTGCCCACGGCCTTGACAAAATGTATCCGGCTGAAAATGCGGCTACGGCAGATAAAATGTTGTCGGGTGGCGGACTTCTGTCCGAATACATTCATGGCACCAAACCCACACGCGATAATTTTCCCGCCCGGAACAGGATCGTTGCCGGATTGACTGATGCAGTTGTGGTAATTGAATCTGCTACACGTGGGGGCGCACTGATCACAGCAGAAATAGCAAACAGTTACAACCGCGATGTTTTTGCATTGCCCGGCCGTATTAACGATATCTATTCCAAAGGCTGTCACAAACTCATCCGCCAAAACAAAGCCATGATCTTTGAAAATGCTGCCGATATTGCAGATGCCATGAACTGGAACCTTAAAGAAAAAACAACAACGCACAAACAGATGCAACTTTTTCAGGACTTTCTTCCTGATGAACAAGCGATCATTCAGGCGCTCAACATGAAAAATCTACTTTCGATCGACGAAATTGCTTTGACTGTAATGTTGCCCGTCAGCAAAGTGTCGTCAATATTACTCAATCTTGAATTTTCAGGTGTACTAACACCTTTACCCGGGAAAATATTCAAACTCAATCAATAATATGATCTGAAATAGGTCAACTGACCGATAAAAATAAGTTCATTTGAAAACCGATTCAACAAAATAAATTTCGTTACTTACCGTAAAAATCAGATTGCTGCATGGGATTGAAATCACTCCTGATGGTAAGTACAATTATCATCACTTTTCTCACAACTTTTGCTGAAAAACCAATTGCCGTTTTCAACGAAAAGAATGGTGTCATGACGTATGACGAGCTCATCAGAAATGTACTTATCAATTCACAGAATGAAAAAACAGTAACCAATAATTTTCATCGTGCATATTCAGGAAAAGACTGGTCTTTGTATGCAAATCAGGCCTTAATACTGGGGTCTTTGAAATACAGGGCCGGACAAAAGGATGCATCAATCGATTGCTTTAAAAATGCAATTACCGGATTTGCCAGATCAAATTCGCTGGAAGGACAAGCGATTGCCTCTTGTGGAATTGCACTGGTATTTCAACACTACAATCAAACAGATTCAGCAACCACCTATTTCAGGGATGCCATAAGGTTGAATCATTCTGCCCGGAATTTTACCGGTGAACTGAAAGTCCGCTTGTTGCTTTCAAAGGTATTTGAGAGCAACGAAGATCATACATCGACACTTCAGAATTTTAAGGAAGCTATCGAAATTCTGCCGGAAATTCCGGACCCGATCATGAAAGCTTATTTATACAACAGCTATTCAGAAGAATTGATTCATGGCAGAAATGAAGACGAAGCCTTGACCTATCTGCAAAAAGCGTTGACCCTTTCCGATAAAAACCGCATCCAGCAGGCAGTTATTTACAGAAACATTGGCATTGTCAATTTTAATAAAGGTGATTATTTAAATGCTTCAGGCAATTTTGAGAAAAGTCTTTCATCTGATTTCAGACTTCCCGCCTTGCGGTTATTACGTGATACTTATTTAAAGCTATATGCATCCGGAAAAGTCGGCGGCGACAGCAAGAAGGAAAACCTTTATTCTACAAAATATAAATTGCTCAAAGATTCTGTTGAAAATGTTTTAAACAGCCGAATGCTTAGTCCTGATTCCTTCACACTTGAGCTTAAAGAGAAACTCTTCGTAAGCAAATTACTCACCCGCACTAAAAGCATGAGTAGTGAAATGAACCGCAACAGTATTGAATTCAATCAGCGGCTTACTGAAGCTGAACTGGAACGGCTCAAGGCTGAAGAAGCTCTGGAACGCTTTCACGAAGAGCGCATGAATGAAGAAGCGGCAAATAAAGAACGGGAAGATCATGTGAAAGAACTGGAAAAAGAAAAAGCCATTCAGGAACTTGCTCTCTCGAATACAGAACTGGCGCGGGAGAAGCAACAAAGATGGATCATTATTCTTTTCAGCGGAGTGGTACTGGTCACTACGATCCTGATCTTTCTCTATAATCGTTACCGACTGAAACGAAAATCACATAATGATCTCGACTCGGCTTTTTTCGAACTTAAAACAGCTCACAGGAAATTAAAGGAAACCCAGGAGCAACTGATCCGGTCTGAAAAGATGGCCTCGCTGGGACAAATGACAGCCGGTATTGCTCATGAGATCCAGAACCCCCTTAACTTCGTTCTCAATTTCGCTGAAGGGTCAAAGGAACTACTTAAAGAACTTCAGGATACCCATGATGAAAACGAACGCAAGGAGATCACAGACAGTCTATATACGAACCTGACCAAGATCGGCGAACACGGCAAACGTGCCGACGCAATCGTTAAGAACATGCTGCAACACAGCCGAGTTAATAAATCCGAACGGGTACAAACTGACCTCAACAAACTTTCTGAAGAGTACTTCCAGCTGGCTTATCATGGTCTGAGAGCGAAAAATTCAACTTTTCAATGCACTCTTGAAAAAGAACTCGATCCGAATTTTCCTGTCCTTGACCTGATTCCACAAGATATCAGCCGTGTTTTATTGAATTTATTCAACAATGCATTCTATGCAGTTAATCAGAAAGCACGCAAGAATAATCCAGGATATATTCCAACAGTAAAACTATCTACAATGGTATACGGCAATTTTGCCTTTCTTACTATAGAAGATAATGGTGAAGGGATTCCTAAAGAAATAAAAGAGAAAATTTTTGAACCGTTCTTTACCACCAAACCTACAGGACAAGGAACAGGTCTGGGGTTATCGCTGAGCTTTGATATCATCAAAAACCATGGCGCAAGGATGGAGATGGAGAGTGAGGTTGGTACAGGAACAACCTTTAAGCTGATCTTTAAAATTGGTGGGTGATCATTTTAATATAGGCTTACACTAGAAACCAGAAAAGGTCTGAGGCAAAAAAAAAGAGCAACCTTATCGATTACTCTTTTTTTAAAAAACTTTTCTTTACAATTAAGAAAGGTGTTTGCTTACAAGTTTTGTCATTTCGAACATAGAAACTTGTTTTTTGCCATTGAACACTTTTTTCAAATTGTCATCAGCATTGATGTTACGTCTTTCTTTAGGATCTTGAAGATTGTTCTTCTTGATGTAAGCCCAAAGACGTTTAGTAACTTCAGTACGCGGAAGTGGTTTGTTACCAACTACAGGCTGAAGAGCATCAGAGATGTTCATCGGCTTCATGAAAGCAGCATTTGGTTTACGCTTTACTTTAGCTTTAGCCGGAGCTTTTTTAGCTGGAGCTTTCTTTGCAGGAGCTTTTTTAGCAGCTACTTTTTTCTTAGCAGGTGCTTTTGGTTTTGCTTTAGCAGCAGCTTTCTTTGCCGGAGCTTTTTTCTTAGCTTTTTTAGTTGCCATGATTTTTAAAACGATTTAAGGTTTTCTATGATACAAATCAACGAAGTATTTCATAGGGAAAACACATTGCTCCAAAGAAGTTTTCCACAATCCGGAAACGGATTCTCATAGGTAAAACTTCATCTTTTCCCGGCGGGTTCAGAGGTAAAGTTACCTGATTTCCCAATAGAATATTTCGACTCTGCATTGATTTTATTTTTCATTCCTGAAAATTCTTCAAACCTCCGGAAAAGTCTGTAAATGCTGGCTTTTAGCCACTTTTTCATTGGTAAAACTGATACGAAATTTCGCTTTCCCCTATGAAGAATAGCACCCGAAAATGCGATTTGGCGATTAGCGGGAATATTGATATTATTGTAAAGGGTACGGACGAGTTTACACTTATTCACAATGCCCACTTGTTAACAAAGAGAAAATTTAAAACGTGAACAATCTCATCTTCCGGCTTTTTTTATTCTGCTCATTGCCTTTATTCAGTATTGCGCAGGACTCAACGGCCACTCGTTCACTTGTCGGATGCGTCACCGGTAATTGTGAAAATGGTATAGGTACATACCGTACTTCTAATGGAAATCTCTATCAGGGTAACTTCAGTAATGGCAAATATCATGGTTCCGGGAAGATGCAATATAAAGACGGCGACGTCTACGAAGGCAGTTTCAGTCAGGGGAAAATGAATGGTAAAGGTGTCTATACATATAGAGATGGTACTATTTACGAAGGATCATTTGCCAATGGGAAAATGGATGGTATCGGCGTGATGACATATGTCAGCGGAAACCGCTATGAAGGTTCCTTCTCAAATAATATGAAATCCGGTCAGGGCACCTACTTCTTTAATGACAGCAGTCGATATGAAGGGAATTTCGTTTCCGATAAAATGGATGGTACCGGGAAAATAACTTATGCAAATGGAGACCACTACTCCGGCAATTTCCTGAAAGGGAAACAAACTGGAAAGGGTACCTACCGTTACCATGACGGAAATGAATATTCAGGTGATTTCGTGAATGGAACATTCACAGGTTCCGGAAAACTCACCCTGACAGATGGAAGTAGCTACGAAGGTGAATTTAAAAATGATAATATGGAAGGCTTCGGTATCTTCTATTATAATAACGGAGACCTGTACATGGGAACATTCATGAATGGAAAGTACAATGGCTGCGGAACGTACTTCTATTCAAATGGTGACCGTTATACAGGCGACTACCTCAATAATCAAAGTCATGGTACAGGTACATTTATCGAAGCATCGGGCGAAGGAACTACTTATCATTACCTGAATGGCGACATTATCGGAGAAGGAATCCAACTCTATAATTTCGCAATTAATAATTCTGCCCCGGTTCAGAAAGAAAAAGCGGAACCGGAAGTAGTTTCAATTCCTGTACCTGTTTCCGATCCAAAGCCGGAAAAAACCAATGTTAAAATAGCAGAACCCGCAACACCGGTCGGTTCCACAGGTACTGTTACTCAAACAAAACCGGAACCAGAAATCCAGGCGAAATCTGAACCGGCTGTAGCAGTAAAAACTGAAACTGTAAAAGAGAACGAACCGATCGCTATCGTTTCTGCTCCGAAACCAAATTCCATTACCAACAACACCGGACAGATCTGTATGGCCTGTAAAGGAAAAGGTAAAATTCATCAGGCAGAAATAAGAAAGAACAAAATGGTAACGAAAGATATCAGCAACGGACTTGGTCCGAGAAACTTTGTGACCTACTCTGTAAATGAAATTGTTCGTCCCGCCGGAAATGTAAATTGTGGCAAATGCCAGGGAACCGGAAAACTACTTAATGACTAATCCATAGGAAATTATCTATGAAAAAGATACAAGCACTTTTTTTACTTTTTATTCTATTTGTAAATTCTGCTTCTGCTCAATCGAGTCTTCGTTTCGGACGGATCTCGGTTGATAAAGGTCTGTCTCAGGCAACCGTTTACTGCACTTATCAGGATAGCCAGGGTTTCATTTGGGTCGGAACGGAAGATGGATTGAACAAATATGACGGATATACATTCGACATCTATAAATTTGACCCGACGGATACTACTACTATCAGCAACAATATTATCCGTTGCATCTTTGAGGATAAAAAAAACAATCTCTGGATCGGTACCGACAACGGACTTAACAAACTCATCCGTAAGAACGGTTCTTTTCAGAGATACCAGAACATCCCGGGAAATTCAAACTCTATCAGCAACAACCTGATCAGTTCGATCGCTGAAGATAATAAAGGAGTCGTATGGATAGGAACAGGAAACGGACTCAACGCTTACGACAGTTCTACAGGAAAATTTTCAGTTTATAAGAGTGAACCCGAAAATCCGGGAAGTCTGACAAGTAATATTATTTCATGCATTTATTTTGACAAAACGAACAACCTCTGGGTTGGAACTTCTTCTGATGGCTTGAATAAATTTGACATTTCATCAGGAACTGTAAAAAGGTACATCAATATTGCCGGTGACAATAGCACCATCAGTGAAAATGAAATCACTTCTATTACTTCTGACAACCAGAACAATCTCTGGGTAGGGACCTTAAATAGCGGCGCTAACATTATCTCTCCGGCAGGAAAGGTCACTCATTTTAATAATGCAAATGGCCTTTCTTCCAACAGTATTTTTTCCCTGAAGCAGGATGCTAAAGGAATTATGTGGATCGGAACATTTGGAGGTGGACTTGACGCCCTGAATACACGTACCGGAAAAATCACGAATTATCATAAAGAGCCACAAAACCTAGAATCAATTTCCAGCAACAAGGTCTATAATATTTTTGAAGACAATGCAGGTACTATCTGGTTCTCTACGGCAAATGGATTGAGTTTTTATAACAGAACAATTGCAAAATTTGTAACTTATAAAGTAAACGAAGGCGGAGATGCTGCCGGCAATAACAGTGTCTTTGCAATTTGCGAAGACCGGGCAGGAAATATCTGGACAGGTACACTGGGAAGCGGACTGAATGTTTTCAGCAGAACGGAAAACCGTTTTGTCAATGAGAGGTTTGCAGGGTTAAGCAATCCGGCACTGCGTTTCTGTAATGTTTTTTCACTGACTGAAGACAGAGCCGGAATTCTCTGGGTCGGAACATCTGATGGTCTTATTTCTTTTTCGAAAACCAACGGACAGGTCAAAGAATACAAGGCTTCTACCGGAGCGATAAGCAATAATTATATCCGATGTATTTTCGAAGACAAAGCCGGAGTATTATGGATAGGAACACATGGCGGCGGACTGAATGCCTTTGACCGCATTTCAGGAAAATCGAAAGTCTATCGCTCAAAAGCCGGTGATGCCTCATCATTGAGCAGCGATGTAGTGATGAATATTTTCGAAGATTCGAAAGGAAAATTATGGATCGCTACTTATGGTGGCGGACTTTGTTCTTTTGACAGGTCGACGGAAAAATTCACTGCTTTTAAAAACAACCCTTCTGACAGTAAAACCATCAGCAGTAATTTCATTCACTCTGTTTTTGAAGACAAAGATGGAAAATTATGGATCGGAACTTATGGAGGCGGATTAAATATTTACGAAGGCAATAATTCATTCAGGCATTACACCGAACGCGATGGACTTCCAAACAATATCATTAATGGCGTTTTATCGGATGCAAAAAACAATATCTGGCTCAGTACCAATAATGGTGTCTGTAAACTTAATATTGTAGATGGCCAGACTTCTTTAACAGCCAACAGCAGAACATATAATATTCAAGATGGCTTGCAAAACAAATTCAATGAAAATGCATGTTACAGAGGGCAAAGCGGCTGGTTATATTTCGGAGGCAACAACGGACTGAATGCCTTTCATCCGGATAGTATCAACGATAACACTGTTGTCCCACCTGTCGTGATCACACGGTTTTACCTTTTTGAGAAACCGGCACGTATGGATACCCTGATCACAGATGAACATACACTCAATTTAAATTACCGTCAGAATTTCTTTTCATTTGAATTCTCTGCATTGAATTATCTTTTCCCTGACAAGAACAGATATGCATACATGATGGAAAACCTGAATGACGAATGGACTTATTCCGGGAACAGACGGTATGCTACTTATACCAACATCGATCCGGGCGAATATACTTTCAGGGTCAAAGCTTGTAATAACGATGGAGTCTGGAACGACACCGGCATTGCCATCAAGATCACGATCACTCCGCCTATCTGGAAAACAAAATGGTTTACCATACTTTTTGCTTTGACAGTAACCGGACTTATTTTTGTTTATATCCGTTTCAGAACGAATTCTCTCGTGAAACAGAATGTTCTCCTTGAAGACAAAGTCAATTTAAGAACATCTGAATTAAAGGAGAAAAATAATGAGTTGACACAAACGATGGAGAATCTCAAATCCACTCAGACGCAACTTATACAATCTGAAAAGATGGCGTCACTCGGACAATTGACTGCAGGCATTGCACATGAGATCCAGAATCCGCTCAACTTCGTGAATAACTTCTCCGAATTGTCTGTTGAATTGATCAATGAACTTGAAGAAGGCGTTAGTCCGGAAGAACAAAAAGATATTACAGGCGACCTCAAACAAAATCTGGAGAAAATAAATTTTCATGGTAAACGTGCTGATAGTATTGTAAAAGGAATGTTACAACACAGCCGGTCTTCAGTTGCAGAAAAACAACCGACGGATATCAACAAAATGGTAGATGAATTCTTCAGTCTTGCATACCATGGTATGCGCGCCAAAGATCCGGGATTCAATTGTACGATGGAGAAAAACCTGGCGAAAGATATTCCGCAGATAAAAATAATTTCCCAGGATATCAGTCGTGTGATCCTGAACATTTTCAACAATGCTTTTTATGCAGTTGATGAAAGAAGCAAATCGAGCGGCAAAGATTATCAACCGAAGGTGTCTATTACGACTTCATTCCAGAATGGAAAAGTCTTCATCAGTATAAGAGACAATGGAAAAGGTATTCCGGATGAAATTAAAGATAAGATCTTCAATCCATTCTTTACAACAAAGCCAACAGGACAAGGAACCGGTTTAGGGCTATCGATCAGTTATGATATCATAGTAAAAGGACATAATGGCGGACTTGAAGTCAATTCCAAATCCGGAGACTACACTGAATTCCTGATCACATTACCTGTCTGAATAAAATAATTTTAGAATAACAATCATGATCAAAATATTAATTGTCGACGATGAACAAGATGTAGAAATGCTGTTCACTCAGCGTTTCCGGAAAGAAGTCAGGAACAACGAAGTCATTATCAACTTTGCTTTTAGCGGAGAGGACGCCCTGAACTTCCTGAAAAAACTGGACCCATTTGATGTTGTTCTGGTATTAAGCGACATCAATATGCCCGGAATGACAGGGCTTGAACTCTTAAAATCGATCAAGAAAGATTTCCCGACTTTAAAAGTGATGATGGTCACGGCTTATGGTGATGACAACAATTATAAGAACGCCATGGACTTTGGTGCCGATGATTTCGTGACCAAACCGGTTGACTTCAATGTACTCAAAGAAAAAATCCTAACTTTAGCTAATAGATAACTCTGAATTTAAAATGGAAAGACCAGCCAAGATACTTGTGGTGGACGACGAGCCGGATCTGGAGTTGTTGATCAAACAGCGCTTCCGACATCGTATCAAAAATAATGAAGTTGCTTTTGAATTCGCTTCTAATGGAAGAATTGCGCTTGAAAAACTTGGTGAAGCCGGGAATGGATTTGATATGATCCTTACAGACATTAACATGCCTGAGATGGATGGTTTAACTCTATTGAATAATATCAAAGAACGATTCCGTCACTACAAGGCTGTTGTTGTGAGCGCATATGGTGACATGGAAAATATCCGGACAGCAATGAATCGCGGCGCTTTTGATTTTATCACTAAACCAATCGACTTTACAGACCTTGATACAACGATCAACAAGACTGTTGAAGAAATGCGCTTTATCAGGGCTGGTCAGAAAGCACAGGAAAAACTGATTGATACAATCCGCGACAAGGAAAAAGCGGAGCAAAGTGAAAAATTCAAACAGCAATTCCTTGCTAATATGAGTCATGAGATCCGGACTCCGATGAATTCGATCATTGGTTTGACCAATCTTCTGATCAAAACGAATCTTGATGACCATCAGCAAAAGTACCTGAATGTCATTAAAAAGTCGTCTGAAAATTTACTGGTCATCATTAACGACATTCTTGATCTGTCAAAGATCGAAGTCGGCAAAATGGATTTTGAAAAAATCCCATTTGCACTGGAAGAAGCCGTTGAGACCGTTTATCATGCCATGCTTTTCAAGGCAGATGAGAAAGGCCTTTCATTCAAAATAAATATTGAACCAAATGTACCTGCTGTGATCGAAGGTGATCCAACGCGGTTGAATCAGATCCTGATCAACCTGGCAGGGAATGCAATTAAGTTCACTGAAAAAGGTGGAGTTACTGTCGATATCAGGGAGATCAATAAACAAGGCAATGGAAGCATCATCCAGTTTTCAATAATTGATACAGGAATCGGAATTTCTGAAGAAAGTATCAATAAGATCTTTGAAAGCTTTTCCCAGGCCAGCAGCGATACGACCAGAAAATTCGGTGGTACGGGACTTGGATTAACTATTTCAAAGCAACTGGTAGAATTACAAGGTGGAACGATCAGTGTAAAATCTGAACCCGGAAAAGGAACTTCCTTCATTTTCACAATTCCTTATACGATCGGTGACAAAGCAATTGGACGGCAGCGAAACACTGAAGAAGATATCAATGGTGCTGACCTGAAAGGTATCCGGATTCTCCTGGTTGAAGATAATCCTTTCAATCAAATGGTTGCTATCGATACCCTGAATGACCTAATTCCGGAACTGGTGATCGATGTTGCTGATAACGGACTAATTGCAATTGAAAAGATCACAGCTGCAGATTACGATGTTCTGCTAATGGATATTCAAATGCCGGAAATGGATGGCTTTGAAGCAACAAAACGAATCCGTGAAATGAATACTGAAAAACGTGCCACTTCGATCATGGCCATGACTGCCAATGTTACGCCGGAAGAAGTCAGCAAGTGTTTTGAATCCGGCATGGATGCGTATATTTCCAAGCCTTTTGAGACTCAAGACCTCTTGAATAAACTTGGCAAGCTTACAATACTTAAAACAAAAATCTGAAACCAAACTCACACAAAACAATAATTATGGAACGCACTACTGATATGACATTTCTGAAGTCCTTCACAGGAGGCAATCCCGACAAGATGAAAAAATACATTTCCATGTTTTTATCCTATTGTCCGGGTCAGCTTCAAACCATGAAGGAGCAACTCGATTCTCAAAATTACGACGGCTTGCGCGGTACTGCTCATGCTTTAAAGCCACAGATAACGTATATGGGCATTAAAGGCGGAGAGGACCTGATCAAAGGGATCGAAAACCTGGCTGGAACAAAATCGAATGTTGAAAAGCTACCA
This sequence comes from Bacteroidota bacterium, assembly GCA_049363815.1. Lineage (GTDB taxonomy): Bacteria > Bacteroidota > Bacteroidia > AKYH767-A > 2013-40CM-41-45 > JADKIH01. The sequence goes on along the minus strand of JBMQEM010000052.1, from coordinate 7,753 downwards.
GAAATGCTTGGAAACTTTCAAACGATCTGCACTTCGGCCATGGAAGAACTTAAACAGGAAATTGCCTGAACGACCATTTCACCATCAAACAACTAAAAACGTCGAAATTGTGCTTTTTTAGAAGGAAATAAACAAATCCCATTGAGTAGAAATCCTTATTTTGTTTTGAAATCTCCACTTCAATCCAATTAAATTTTTCTATTTTTGGGCACCCAAGAAATAATATGAAACAAGTTAAGAATATATTTATTGTTGATGATGATCCAATGCAGGCAATGATGCTTCAGGATTATCTGAGTAAATATTCGACTTTCATTATCACCGTTTTCAACAGCGGCGAGGAATGTCTGAAAAACCTGAATAAGGAACCACACATCGTTTTCCTGGATTACAATTTTGACAAAGCAGGAAAAAATGCAATGGATGGAATTGAAATTCTGAAAGAAATAAAAGCAGCCAGACCGGAAACTGAAGTAGTAATGATCAGCGGTCAGGATAAGATCGAAGTTGCTGTCAATACGATCAAGTATGGCGCTTTCGATTATATCGTAAAAAGTGAAAGCGCATTTCACCGCTCAGAAAATGTGATCTTTAATATCATCAAACGACTTAAACTTCAGGGTGAAGCTCGTTTATATAAAAAATTAACATTGCTTTTTGCAATTTGTCTCGCCACTTTTATAATAATCGTAGTCGTTCTTTACAAACTCGGCTACATTGCCAAAAGTCCGGGATGGATCTAAGATCGCTGTTCATCGAATAAATATCTGCCTCATAATTTTTATGGGGCTTTTTCTTGTTTCAAACTTTTCATAAATTTCACGTTAAAGAAATTCCCGGACGAATCTGGTGTTATACTTTTTTATATCTTCACCTTAACCCACAGATGCAGCTTTAATCCTATGCCTCACTATCCAAATCACATCAAATCCAAATTGCCAAAAGCAGGAACAACTATTTTCTCAGTAATGTCTGCTTTAGCAAATGAACATAATGCGATCAACCTTTCACAAGGATTTCCGAACTTTAATGTTTCCGAAGAATTTATTTCATTGGTGAATCACTACATGAAAAAAGGGATGAATCAATATGCGCCAAGTCAGGGAATACTTTCTTTACGTGAACGGATCGCAGAAAAAGTGCAAGACCTTTATGGTGCCATTTACAATCCTGAAACAGAAATAAATATTACTTCCGGCGGAACTCAGGCTATCTATACCGCTATTACTGCAATGATCCGGGAAGGTGATGAAGTCCTGATCTTCGAACCTGCCTATGATTCCTATGCACCGGCGATCTTACTTGCAGGAGGAATACCTGTCTATATGCAACTAATTGCTCCAGATTACGCAATCGACTGGCTGAAAGTAAAAAAACTCATCACTCAGAAAACGAAGATGATCATCATCAATACTCCGCATAATCCTGCGGGTACTGTGCTTTCACCAAAAGACATGAAAGAACTGGAAAAGATCACTTCAAATTCCGATATCACGATCATAAGCGATGAAGTGTACGAACATATTTTATTCGACGGCTTGAAACATGAAAGTGTGATGAGGTATCCAAAATTAGCTGAGCGGAGTTTTGTTGTTTTTTCTTTTGGCAAGACATACCATAACACCGGCTGGAAAATGGGCTATTGCCTGGCACCGGAAAACCTAATGGTTGAATTCAGGCGGGTTCATCAATTCGTAGTGTTCTCAAGCAACACTCCTGTACAATATGCTTTTGCTGATTTTATGAAGAATAAAAATTATCTGGAACTCCCGGCTTTTTATCAGGAAAAAAGAGACTACTTTTTAAAACTTATAGCCGGATCCAAATTCAAATTCATTCCTGCAAAAGGATCTTATTTCCAGTGTCTCGATTACAGTGACATTACCAATGAAAAAGATCTCGACTTCGCTATTCGTCTGACGAAAGAAAACGGTATCGCTTCTATTCCGGTTTCTGCTTTCTATAATAAAAAGAATGATTACAAAATGCTGCGTTTCTGTTTTGCAAAAACGAATGAAACCCTTGAACAAGCTGCTGAAAAGATCTGCTCCATTAAATCAGTAAAATCACCCGGTAAAATCAGTGTTTAAAAATCAGCATCAAATTATGAAAGTTACCATCATTCAAACAAATTTGATCTGGGAAAATAAGAATGAGAATCTCGCCAAATTAAAAGAAACAATTTCAGGAATTGCTGAAGATACTGATGTAATTATTCTTCCTGAAATGTTCTCTACAGGTTTTACGATGAATGCCAAACCGATGGCAGAATCTATGACAGGAAATTCCATTCAATGGCTGAAAAAAATTGCGGCGGATAAAAATTGTGCAATTACGGGAAGTGTGATCATCGAAGAGAACGGTAATTATTTCAACCGACTGATCTGGGTAACTTCTGATGAAATCAAGTCATACAACAAACGACATCTTTTCTCCTATGCTAAAGAAGATGAAACGTATACTGCAGGAAATTCTAAACTGATCGTTGAATACAAAGACTGGAAAATTTGTTTACTCATCTGTTATGATCTGCGATTTCCAGTATGGAGCCGACGTACAAAATCTGAAGATTATGACCTGCTAGTATATGTCGCCAACTGGCCGGAACGCCGGATCTATGCCTGGAAAAATTTACTTCCTGCACGGGCAATTGAAAATCAATCGTACGTTGTTGGGGTAAACAGAATCGGAAACGATGGAAATGATGTTTACCATTCTGGCGATAGTGCTGTATACGGATTTACAGGTGAAGTACTTTCAAAAACTCAGGCGCATGTAGAGTCGGTTGAAACAATTGACCTTAATCCGGAAGAATTGAAAGAATTTAGAAAGCATTTTGCTTTTTTTCAGGATGGGGATAAGTTTGAAATAAAATCATAAAAGCTATAATAAAAAGAATTAACACGGAGGGCATAGAGAAAAAAGGGAGAAAAAAGAGCTATCTCCTTTTCCTCCCTTTTTTTCTCCGTGTTCTCTGTGTTAAAAAAATTTATGCGTAAAGCGTTTCATTTGAATAATTACATCTGCCTCGCCACTTGTCTCAAAATATCAATCCACTCTTCCTTCGCTCTGCTAGTTCCTAAACGAACAATGATCAGATTTTTTTCTGGCAGAACATAGATGTATTGACCCAGATGCCCGATCGCTGCGAAATCATGTTCCTTTGGTCCTACCCACCACTGCCGGTTGTAATATTCTGCTGCACCCTTTTCTGTATTTGGAGCAATTGATTTTTTCACCCATTCATTTGGTACAATTGTCTGACCATTCCAGTTCCCTCCATTCAGATACAATCTTCCGAACTTTGCAAAATCTCTCGCTCTGGCATTAATACAACAGAAGGCCTTTTCCAGTCCATTGTTCTTCTTGTCGATACTCCAGCTTGCATCATATTCCATTTGCAAGGGACGCCAGATCTTTTCATCTAAATATTCCGTCAGCGTTTTTCCTGTTGCTCTTTCAAGTATCAGTCCCAGAATTTCCGTATTCACACTCTTGTAATCAAATCCCTCCATCGGCCCTTTTTCTGTCTTTAGTTTCGTCAGACTTTTTCTCAGAGTTTTACCGTAATAAAAGGAAGCAGCGCCACTGAAAGGTGAATTATATCCTTCAGAAAATTTCACTCCCGAAGCCATATGCAAAACATGATGTATCGTTACATTATTCCAGTTGTACTTGTCTTTTAACTCCGGAATATAATTTACTATCGGATCATCTTCACTTTTAATTTTTCCTTCCCCAATGGCAATTCCGATCAGGGCGGAAACATACGATTTAGCTACAGAGAACGAAGCAACAACTGATGATGTATCATAATCGTCGAGATATTTTTCGTAAAGCAAACTGTCATTTCTTATTATCAGAAATGCAACTGTCGGTGATTCCTCGATGAAAGTTTTAAAATCAGTCGTTACTCCTGCGTGATCTTTAATCTTCAGATTATTATCAATTGCCATATTGTTCTGAGCTTCGATAAACCTGAATGGTTGCGTAGAGCCATGTAACGGTCGCGAAGGAAAGATTTTATGATCAGTGATATCCGAAAAATTATACCAGAAATACCGGCCAACTTTACAGCCTCCAAAAGAAAACACAACTGCTAAAAGAACAATTGTAAGTATACCTCTTCTCATAATACTTGATTTTACTTTTCTAAAGATTCTTTTTTAAATTCCCATTTGACATCAACATCCCAGTTGCTCCTTACCGTAATTTTCTCAGGGTAATAGGTGGTCGTTTCCGGCTGGATCTTTTTCAGGAGATTTCCGGAATCCCAGACTTTGTTTCCATTCGTATCTTCAATGATCCTGATCCTGTACAGTTTCGGATCAAGATAAGAATATTGAATCGCTGTATCTCCCGAAACATACGACTGCCGAATAACAAGTTCATTGTCGTCCAGTAACTGAACAACAATATTTTCGCTGACCGCAGTTAATTTTAACATCATTGTTCCGTAGTAAGTTTCCGGACGGATGCTCCACTCAAGTTTTGTTGAATCATTCTTCAATCCAAAGATATCCAAGGCTGCTCCCGGCGGAATAAATAACTCATAGTTCGATTTTTCAATCCACTTCGCATCTATTATGAATGATGATTTCAAACTATCTGAAAAAATGACTTTGAAATCAGATTGTATGACAGAATCTTTTTTCAAAACAAATGCACTGTCGTTCAATGTCACTAGCGGATGATTACTCATCACTTTGTACGGCAAATAGAAATGATGTTCAGATGTCGGATCTGCAGCATTGAATGCGAGTGCAAACTTTGCTCTACCTGTAATCTGTGTATTCTGTCTGAACAATCTGACATCCACAGTATCCATTTTCTTTCCATTGAAATAAGAGAAACTTAAAGAATCCTCTTCTGTGTTCTTGTAAAGTATCGTCAGGGAATCTTTTTGAAAAGAAAACTCTCTAGAAAAAATATTCAACTTAGCGGTATCACTCAAAAAATTAAGCTGAACTGTGTCTGCGGCAGCTGAAAAAACAAGTAATACCTTACCGGGAGATAAAGAAACAGATTTTGTCAAATGAAGTGGCAATGGTTCTTTATACAATCTGACAGAAACTTTTTCGTCGCCTGCAACAATTCTTGAACCGGCAAATCCGATATGCTCTTCGCCGGGCGAATAGAGATAATTCCCGTCTTTATCTTCAAGTGCTATGAATTTATAATTCCCCGGGCCAATATTATTTATCTTAAACTCACCACTTTCATTTGTTTTAGCAAAATAATTTGGTCGTTGCTTAAAGGGCAATGAATCTTCATCAGCCTTATAGATCATGGCGAGAATATTCTTTTCCTTTTTATGATCAAAGGCATATTCAATTTTACCGCTGATCTTCAGGGAATCTACAACACTGCCAGTGGAAAAAACAAACTGATAATTTTCCAGCACATTGCCTTCATTGTTATCTGTAATTGAATTCCCAAAATTAAACGTGTACGTTGTATTTTCTTCAAGAGTATCCTGTAAATGTATATATACAGATTTCTTTTTGATCTTTGATTCAGGAGGATATTTTAATAATGGCGAGACTACCAACTGGGTATTAATATCTTTCAACTGTACAAATTCATCAAAGGTCAGGACAATATCTTTTGGGGAAGTTTTGACAGAATAGTTTTCAGGAACTGTTTTAATGACTTCAGGTGGTAAAACATCTTTTTCTCCGCCACTTGGATCGACACGGATCGCACAGGATGTGATCAACAAAAACAGGAAGTAGATGGATGACCTTTTTATCATATGAAAGCCGCAATCATTTTACAAACTTCTTCAAGATATTTACCATCTGTTTCATCAAAATGAGAAACGAATTCACTGTCAACATCCAATACGCCGACAACATTATTGCCTTTCATAACCGGAACCACAATTTCTGATCGCGACAATGAACTACAGGCAATGTGCCCCGGAAAGAGATCTACATCCGGTACAATTATCGTTTCTGACTTTGCCCATGCAGTTCCACAGACTCCCCGACCCTTTTGTATCCTGGTACAGGCAACAGGACCTTGAAATGGTCCAAGTACCAGTTCTTCACCACGAGTTGATGTTTTGACAAAATATACTCCAACCCAGAAAAAAGAAAATGTCTCCTTCAGCCCTGCAATGATGTTGGCCAGGTTTGCTATACTATCAGTTTCACCCTCAGTAAGTGCTTTCAGTTGAGGTAAAAGTGAAATGTATTTTTCAGCTTTGCTCAGATGGGTGTCGATGTGGATATTCTCAGACATAAAGTGTCGCAAAGATGGGAATTTTTACCCGTAATTCTAACAGGATTCTCATGAAAAGGCGGCCTGCGCTCCGGCTTTTCATTCAATAAATTAACTAGGCACATGCAATCGAAGCAATAGACAGTTTGGTTCCGGGGATCTCAAGGAGGGCTTCTGCACAGGAGATCAATGTAGAACCGGTAGTGATCACATCATCGATCAGTAAAATATTCTTATCAGATGGCGCATTCTCCTTATTTATACTGAAAACATTGTCCATGTTCAGATAACGTTCAAACCGGTGTTTTCTAGTCTGTGTATCAGTTTCTCTGTTGCGATAGATCATCTTCGGCTCAAAGACGGCGTTCATACTTTTTGCAAATCCTTCGGCAATGAAATCACTTTGATTATAACCCCTGATCTTAAGTTTTTTCTCATGCAATGGCACAGGAACAACAATATCGGGTCTTGGAAAAGGCGACTCTTTCATATCGGCACCCATCAGCTGACCGATATACTTTCCAACATCTTTCCTGTCTTTGTATTTCAGTTTGTGAATCATTCTCTGCACCTTCTCCCCTTTGCTGAAATAATAATAACCGGTTGCAGCTTGTATGGGAACCTTTCCCCAAAAATGTTTAGCAACCGGATTGATCGCTTGTAAGTGAAAATTGGTACGGGGCAAATAGAACTTGCAGAATGTACATAAACACTCTTCGCCCATTAACAAAGGCCTGTCACATGCGGCACAGAGGGTTGGATAAAAAATCCATAGCAGATCGTCTGACATCTTTCTGATCCTGTTTTTCATTTTGATCTCAAAACTCGGAAAGAAAAACAGAAATCGTAACCGCATAAAATAAGGGAAATGAACCTACAGTTTTCTTGTCCCTTTATAGACAGAAATAGTGTAATCAATGTTATCCAAAACAACTTTCATATCTTTTCTGGAAAGCACAAAATCTTTTTCAAGAAGCTCAATAAAAGGTGAAGCAAATTTCCTGTTGGGTTCGCTCAGCAACAATACACCGTCAGGTTTTAAGATCTGATCAAAGGCTTTTATCAATGGTTCAAATGAACGGCTTTCATATGCAACATCAGACGCTATAATTACATCGGCCTTGGCAATAGAACTTACATTCCGCCAGTCGAGCAATTGCCCGGAAAAATCCTGTGTAAGGTTTTTATTCCAGTTGTTTTCCGCGAAATCAAGAGCTTCCTGAAGGTAATCGGTCATGATAACTTTTCCTCCGCCTAAAGCAGCTACAATTCCCGGCAGACCTAATCCACAGCCGATCTCAATTACCTGTTTTTGCTTTACAAGATCCTGATGTGAATCGATGTACTCGGAAATTCCGATCGCTGAAGGCCAGAGATCTGCCCAGTAAGGCATCCGTTCATCAACAATATTCAGATCGGATGGAGCCTTCGATTCATTGATGACCGCCTCCTGCTCACCGCCGGTGTGCGTAATGAGTCGTTCGACAACAAGAACGCGCTGGGCCAGAGCTTCATCAAGATTGAGGAC
>JBMQEM010000051.1:0-8326 GCA_049363815.1 Bacteroidota bacterium | reverse complement strand
GTTATTCCTGCGTTCTTGTTTCCGTTCCCTGATCATATCCAAAAGTTTTTTCTTGAACTCTTCTTCGGCACGATAGAGTTTAGCAACTTTTTGCATTGGTAAAACCTTTTTGAATTGGGGATGGAATTTTTTCTGGATATCGAGTTCGTTCTGGTGAAAGATGATCTCAGAATCAACCAGCTTTTCTAATTCCGCATCTGACATCGAATTCAGGTCCGCATGATCGTTCATAAAATTCTGGCGACGGCCTTTGCGAAGGACTTCTATTTCGTCCTGGTATTTATTGTATACCGGCCAGAATTCCTTTGCTTCTTCACTGGAAAGATCGAGGTAGTCTGTAATAAAACCGATCTTCATAGCTTCGACTTTTTCTTTTCCCGGTCGGTTACCCATTCTTCCACCGCCCGGTTGAGCCATTACCTGTCCGAACAAGATCAGATTGACAAGGAGGAAGAAGATCGTAATGTATTTTTTCATAGGTTTTTTTCTAATTGAGAAATGTCGATATCGTTATCAAGCAGATATTGATCATATTCGTCGGTTGAATTATCATACGACTGATTTGCCAGATATTCAATCATATCGTAGTCGTCTAATGCCTGAAGATATTGTGAATCATCAGTATTTTCTTCTGTAAATAAATTATTATTGAGAATGAATGTCTGAGTTCTTGTGAAATAAAAATACCCACCAAGAAATAACAAAATTGAAAATGACGCCGGAATGAATCGAACCGGATTAAAGAGCCATTTCCAAAGTGATATTTTAGTTTCTGAAACGTGAGTGATCTTATTACTGATTGCTAACGGGAGATTCTCAAAATAGTCAGCAGGTACTGAAAATGGCTGCGAGACCGATTGTTTATCAAAATCCGGCAATGCATTGATAGAATCCATGACTTTCCCCGACAAACTTTCAAAGTACCCGTCAGGAACCTGAAATGACTGTCCGGAATTGCTGTTTTTAAGTAATTCCTTCAATTTGTCGTCTGAAAACTCCTCATTTTTCATAATAAAACTTTGATAAATGCAATGTACATAGGTTTAACTGCCGGTAATGTATTTTTCAATTTTCTTGACTGCATGATGGTAATTGGCCTTTAGACCACCAACGGAAGTATTCAATATTTCAGCGATTTCCTCATATTTAAGCCCATCAAAGTACTTCATGTTAAATACGAGCCGCTGTTGTGGCGGAAGCGTTAAAATGGCCTGCTGCAATTTTAACTGGATCTTGTCACCGGTAAATAAGGGGTCGCTGATCATTTTATCAGCAAGTTCATGTTCTACATTATCAAGGGAGATCGTAAACCTTTTCTTTTTACTGTTCAAGAAAGTTATCGATTCATTGGTAGCTATTCTGTATAGCCAGGTATAGAGCTGAGAATCACTTCTGAAACCGTCAAGTGCTTTCCAGACTTTGATAAAAACATTTTGGATAATGTCATTTGAATCTTCATGATCAATTACGATTCTCCGGATATGCCAATACAATCGTTGCTGATATTTTTTTACCAGCAGATTGAACGCATAATGTCGGCTTCCTTCTTCACGAAATTTTTCAAGGAGCTCCTGATCACTGAATTCTTCAGTCATAGTAAAAATTTAGCTCCGGAATTCCGATCAGGAATGAATCATCTGATTCTTACGACTCATTACCTTTTCAACTGCCAGAACGATATTTTCGGCTTCAAGGCCGTATTTTTTCATCAATTGCTCCGGAGTACCACTTTCACCGAATGAATCCTTAATTCCTACAAATTCCTGTGGTACCGGATAATGTTGTGTCAATACATGTGAGATTGCATCCCCTAAACCTCCGGCAATCTGATGCTCTTCTGCACTCACAACGCATTGCGTTTTACGGACACTTTTTAAGACTGCCTCAACATCCAATGGTTTAATCGTATGAATATTGATGATCTCTGCATCTATTCCTTTAGCAGCTAAAAGTTCACCGGCTTCAATGGCTTTCCAGACTAAATGTCCGGTCGCAAAAATACTTACATCGGCACCTTCATTAAAGATAACGGCTTTACCAATCTCAAATTTCTGATCAGCAGGAGTGAAGATAGGTACCACCGGTCTGCCGAATCGTAAATATACAGGGCCATCGTGATCCGCAATTGCAAGCGTTGCAGCTTTAGTCTGGTTGTAATCACATGGATTGATCACAGTCATCCCGGGAAGCATACGCATCATTCCGATATCTTCCAGGATCTGATGTGTTGCTCCGTCTTCACCTAAAGTTATTCCTGCATGTGATGCACATATTTTTACATTCTTTCCCGAATAGGCAATACTCTGACGGATCTGATCATAAACACGACCGGTAGAAAAATTGGCAAACGTTCCCGTGAACGGAATCTTTCCACCGATAGTAAGTCCGGCTGCTATGCCCATCATATTTGCTTCTGCAATTCCGATCTGAAAAAACCTTTCAGGAAATTCTTTTTCGAAAGCATCCATTTTCAGGGATCCGGTAAGATCAGCACACAAAGCAACTACATTCGGATTGCTTCTTCCTAATTCAAGCAGTCCTGCTCCAAATCCTGAACGGGTATCTTTTTTTTCGGTGTAAGTATATTTTTTCATGCAATTTGTTTTTATCAGTTTAATGGAACAATACTTGATTCGCCGGAGACAACAGAAAATTCTTTTTCTATTGTGTAAATGCTTTCCCTGGAATTTTTCGGACGGTAAACCACTTTGTATTTCCCCGGTTGTAGTATTATTGTTTGTTTGGTGAGATCGTTATTCAAATTAATTACCCATTTTAAACTTGAGCGATCGTATGTATAGATACTTCCATAACCCTGATTGTTGGTCAATAAGGTTACAATTCCGGGATGCGGAATGCTTACAGTAGTGAGTTTACTCTGGGAAATATCAACATTTTCAAGATTGATCCTTGGTGTGGTCAGAATTTCAAGATCGTATTTTCCTACCAGATATCTCTCTGTGGAATTATCATCCTGAAGATTCAATGTCTGCATTTTTCCATGCTGGCGTACGATGAACTGTACTTTTTTGTATTCGCTTCTTCCGTCAAACTTTAAAATGAGATCACCTTGTGGCGCGTCAATACCAATAATTGTATGCTTACCGGGTAATAAAATAACAGAATCTTTCGAAACAGGAGGAATTGTATGCGCAACAATTTTGTAAACCGGCAATGGGTCAATTACAAGTGTATCCGGATTGCCTTTTGAATTTAACGTGTGAATGAAGTTGTATTTATCCTGTCCTGTAAACATGTCATAAAAGGTCATGTTCACATTCGTTTCAGTTGGATTGCGGTTGATGTCGAGCAGATTTACCTGGAGTGTAGTATTATTCAGAGCTTGTGAGATCACAATATTCAAGGCATCTCTGAACATCGTTTCATTGGTAGCATCGAAGTATCTTCCTACACATTCAAATGTTTTTTTCAGAGATTCATCGAGACCTAAACCGATCACAAATGGCTTCAGGAAAATTCCTTTTTTCTGTAATGCCATAGAAATTGCACATGGATCACCACCGCATTCTTCAATGCCATCTGTAATCAGGATGATTATATTCCGTGAAGGGCTTTGTGGAAAATCATTTGCGCAAAGTTCAAGTGATTTTGCAATTGGAGTAGTGCCACGTGGAACAAGATCTTTCAACACTTGCTGGATCGTTGAAATGTTCCCTTTTGAAAAGGGAACTTCCAGTTTACTGTCATCACAATCCTGTGGTGGAAAATTTTTCTGATGACCGTATACACGGAGAGCAACTTCAAGATCTTTCACATAACGTAAACTGTCCATCAACTGCTTCATCAGCATTTTGGCAACGTCGATCTTTGCACCACTTTGCCATCTGCCATACATGGACTGTGAAGCATCGAATAAAAATTCAATTCTGGTCAACTGCGGACTATCGACTTTTTTATTCTGTGCAAAAGAAGAACTGTTGCTGAATAAAAAAATCAAAAGTAATAATCGACCCGCTATTGATATTTTCGTTTTGATAGATTTGCTTTTTGAAAATCTCAATTTAGAAATCACCTAATGTTTCTTCCAATTGCGAAAGTGCCTTTTCGGTTTGTTCAGCATTCGGTGCTATACCATGCCATTTGTGAGAGCCCATCATGAAATCAACACCCTGACCCATTTCAGTTTTCATAAGGATCACAACAGGCTTTCCTTTTCCTGTTAAAGATCGAGCTTTATCAAGAATCTCCACGGTTTCACTCATAATATTGCCATTCATCTTCAGAACAGTCCAGCCGAAACTCTCGAATTTCGGACGCAGATCCCCATAAGGTAAAACGTGGTCGACTGATCCATCTATTTGCTGGTCATTAACGTCAATTGTGGCAATGATATTGTCAACTTTTTTTGCTCCGGCATACATTATGGCTTCCCAATTTTGTCCTTCCTGCATTTCTCCATCACCACACAGGCAATAGACTAAATGATCATCTTTCAGAAGTTTTTTTGATAGCGCTGCACCGATCGATACACTTAAACCTTGTCCCAATGAACCGCTTGCTACCCGAACACCGGGAAGGTCTTCATGTGTAGTTGGATGACCCTGTAAACGGGAATTTATCTTTCTGAATGTTGTCAATTCATTTACCGGAAAATATCCCGACCTTGAAAGTACACTGTAAAATGCGGGTGAAATATGACCGTTGCTTAGAAAGAACAGGTCTTCACCATTTCCATTCATGTTGAACTTATCAGATTTTATTTCCATTTGTCTGAAATAAAGTGCAACCAGAAAGTCTGCACAACCAAGTGAACCGCCCGGGTGTCCTGAATTGGCAAGATGTACCTGCCTGACAATATCTCTTCTGACCTGAGATGCAATTTTTTCGAGTTCTTTAACGCTTTTCATAAGTTGTTGCAGGAAATTTTGATTGGCTAAAAGTACAGGAATTGGGTTTAGTCAGGACGAAAGACAACGGTTTTTTTCAACAAATAAAAAGGTAATAGATCCTCAGAATCAGGGTTTCCTGACTATTCTGAAAGTTCATCAAAAAAATCATCCAGGGCTCGTCGGTCAAATTTTGTCGGCCGTCCGGTTCCGGGATCCCGGTAAATACCGGATCTTGAAATTCTGGTTTTAAATGCTTCAATTTCTGCAGTTGGTGTGAGGTCTTCACAATATTCTGGAACCAGTTTAGCCGGTAAACGGTTGATGGTTAATTGAAGTATTTTCAGTGTCCGGGTAAGTCCGGTTCGCTTTACAGAAATCTTATCTCCTGTCTTTATAATTCTGGAAGCCTTCGCCGGCTGGTCGTTCACAAGGATCTTTCCCTGATCACAGGCCGTGGTTGCAATTGACCGGGTTTTATATTGACGGACTGCCCACAAGTATTTGTCAATTCTGATCTTATTGTCTTCCTTTTCCATTTCTGCAAATATAAGAACAAACCTGTAAGGGAAGCTTGAGTTAATTATAGTGTACCATGGAATTGAAAATAAAGTTTATTTTTACCAAAACGAAAATCCTATTCAACTTTATGAATGCAGAAGAATATAATAAGAAGTTTGCCAGAAGGTTTGTTATTGTTTCATTGTTGTTTTGTCTGGTGTTATTCTATTTCACATTAAATATTTTCCTTGATGGATTTCTCGGGGCGATAATATTATATGTTCTCTTCAGGCCGATGATGCAGAAACTGGTTGAAGTAAGAAAGTGGAAAAAACCGACATCAGCTCTGGCAATTTTAGGTTTGTCTTTCTTTATTGTCATGATTCCTGTTTATGTAATCGCTTCGCTGATCATTCCGAGAATATATATGATCTTTTCAAATGGTTCATTAACAATGGATGCTTTGCTTAAAGCTGATGCACAGTTTAAACAATTAACAGGTTTCAATTTGCTGACACCGGAAAATTTGGCATCACTACAAGGCTCAGCAACAAGTTTTATTACAGATTTTCTGGGTAAGTCACTGAACATGCTCACAGACTTGGCTTTACTATTTCTGTTCTTTTATTATCTGTTGGTAAATACGGGAATTATTGAAAGATCCCTCACCAAATTAATTCCATTTACACAGGAAAAAATAGACCGCTTTGCAAAGGAACTGGAAGATCAGACAAAAAGTAATGCAATCGGAATTCCTTTACTTGCAGTTTGTCAGGGAATTTTTGCAGCAGTAGGGTATTGGATCTTCGGAGTGCCGGAACCATTTTTCTGGGGACTGATGACAGGTTTCTTTTCTTTACTCCCAATGGTTGGTTCTGCACTGATCTGGATTCCGGCAGGAATTTATAGATTATCTGAAGGCGCTACCTGGCAGGGAGTTGCAATTCTCATCTACGGTGTGGTTGTTATAGGAACTGTGGATAATGTATTCCGGCTTTTGTTTCAGAAAAAATTTGCAGACATCCATCCACTGATCACGATCGTTGGTGTCATTGTTGGACTTCAGTTATTCGGTGTTCCGGGTTTGATCTTCGGACCGTTGCTGATCAGTTATTTTATTCTTCTGGTAAAGATCTTCAGGGAAGAATTTCTGAAGAATTAGTTTTTGAAAATATCGTCTTTGACCTTTGGTCTTTTTTCTTCAAACCAGGAAAATCCTTTGAGACGAAGTTCATTTAAGGAAAGTTCTTTAATAGGGTAGAGTGTACCATCAGGTTGGTTGAGCAGGGAGATTCCCTTGACTTTATTTTCTTCAATATAGATAGTCAGGTCACTGCAGTCCGCCCTGTTAACTCCGAAATTTTTGTCATTTTTATTCTTTGCATAATAGATGGTCTGACCATTTCCGCTGACATCAATGCGATACAGTTTATTATCTGATAAAGTTCCCACCATATTTTTCCCCCTGATCTGGTTGAACCGAAGTGAATCTGAAATTTCAATTGCATTGCTATCTGCTTTTGAAGCAATGAAAGAATTTCCTGTTAAATAGATAAATGTAATTTCAGAATTAGAAGTCTGCATGGTAATACTATCTGCAAAGAGCTGGTTTGTTCCTGACCAGATGACCGGTGAAGTAAATAAACGGATGGTTGAATCAGAAGCCAAATAGACAAGCGAATCACAGGAGCCCTGAAGGTCTGCTTTAAACAATTTTACATGATGAAATGCGAAGATGTTTTTTTTACCGGTTGACTTTATTAGGGCTGTATCGCCAATTGCAAGCAATGTATCACCATGCAGAAAAAGTGAGTCGCCATCTATGATCTGGGTCATCATTGCTTTGCCCGTTACCCAACTGCTGTCAGTTTGTTCATGGTACTCACCATAATCGCCGCTGATAATGATCTTGTTCACAGTATCGGTGATCGTAACATTTCCGAATACTTTCCCAATGCCTTTCAGTCTGTCATAAAAAACAGAATCTCCCTGCAACCTTTGTTCTTTTGTCTGCAAAAAAGAATTTTTGTTAAAGTTTGATTTTTGAGTTTCTGTATTGTACCAACCACTTTCACAATAAATTATATTGTCATTTGAAATGATCTGCGTGGGTCCTAGAAAAAATGCTGTTTTGTTTGTAGTATTATAACGAAGTGTATCGCATGTCATTGTATATTTCGGATTCACAAGCTTAACGTCTTTTCTAAAAAACAGATCATGGGTAGAACTGTAAAAATAGCCAAGTTTACTGGTTAGTACATTTTCTCCATCTATGATATGTGCGCTGTCAGAGTAGGAAGCAACATCTGATTCAAGATTGTAATCGAGTTGAGAAGTATTTAATGTCATCTTTCTGTCCGACATTACAACATTATCAATTACATGCGCAACCTTGGAATTTCCATCGTAATTCAAGGTCTTTCCTGTAAGGGTAATGCTATCACCCTGAGTGATCCGGACGTTATTGTATGCTTCCAACCTGTTTTCATCACGAAACAGATAGGCGCTGTCGCAATACATAAATGCGTTCTGGTGTTTAAAAGCAACATTACCGATCAATCGTGTGGCCTTGGCATTCAATGACTGGTCAAATTCACTGACGTCAGCATGAATGAGCTCGATCTTTTCAGTCTTCTGGGCGAAGACTGAAAGATTATAAATGAATAAGAACAGAACAAAAAGGGATCTGATAATCGAATTTAATTTCACGGGGTGAAAATACTAAAAAAGGACCGGGATTTACCGGGATTTATTGGATTTCCGGGATTTGCTTTAGTGGAAAATAATCCTGAAATTAATTTTTACCATGTTTTAATGAATAGCGGGATTACCTGGTCATAGAATCATTGATATATTAACCTACAATGTCATTGTGTAACTTTTGGAGATCCTTTATTCCTTTAATCTTTTAATCCTTTAATCTTTTAATCTTTTAATCTTTTAATCTTTTAATCTTTTAATCTTTTAATCTTTTAATC
>JBMQEM010000050.1:0-8333 GCA_049363815.1 Bacteroidota bacterium | reverse complement strand
AAAAAATGATATGAAACGATTTTGATCATGCTTATCTTAACCAAAGGGTGAATCATTATCTTCGCCCTCACCACAAGTGCTTATATTTATATGACTACAGAAACCAGTTTTCCAAAAGAAAAGATCAAGATCCTCATGCTGGAAGGAGTTCATCCGGCCGCCTTGCAATTGTTCAGGGATCATGGGTATAGTGATATTGAAGTTGTAAAAGGCGCAATGAGTGAAGAAGATCTTTGCGAAAAAATCAAGGATGTTCATTTACTTGGGATCCGTTCCAAAACCCAACTCACTAAAAAGATCATCGAATCCGGAAACCGGTTGATCGCTGTAGGTGCCTATTGTATTGGCACCAATCAGATCGATATGAATTCATCGATTGAGAATGGCGTAGCGGTATTTAATTCACCCTTTTCAAATACAAGATCTGTAGCAGAATTAGTAATTGCACATTGTATTAATCTGATGCGCCGTGTTTTTGAAAAAAGTGATGCAGCGCATCATGGAAAATGGCTGAAAGACAGTGCGGATAGTTATGAAGTGCGGGGCAAAACATTAGGCATTGTTGGCTACGGACATATTGGTTCGCAGGTATCAGTACTTGCAGAGAATATGGGCATGAAAGTTATCTTTTACGATATCGATGCAAAGCTCAGTCTGGGAAATGCATCTTCGGTGCGCTCACTTGATGAGCTATTACAAAATTCAGATATCGTTACCTTACATGTTCCCGAATTACCGACAACAAAAAATCTCATCAATGCAAGTAATCTGAAAAAGATGAAAGCAGGATCGATGTTGATCAATTACAGTCGTGGTACAGTTATCGATCTTGATGCTGCTAAAAAAGCAATTGAAAGCAATCATCTCCGCGGACTTGCAGTTGACGTTTTTCCATATGAGCCTAAAAACAATTCGGAGAAATTTGAGACGCCAATACAAGGTTTGCCAAATGTCATTCTCACTCCGCACATCGGTGGATCGACACAAGAAGCGCAGGAAAACATCGGATTGGATGTTGCGAATAAGCTCATTAATTTTCTAGAGACAGGTTCCAGCAATGGATCATTGTCAGTTCCTGCATTGAGTTTGCCTGTATTATCTGAAACGCATCGTTTGTTGCACATACATAAAAACGTTCCTGGAGTATTGAGTGAGATCAATGGTTTACTTTCAAAGATGAATGTGAACATTCTCGGTCAGTATCTTAAGACGAATAATCAGATCGGTTATGTTGTTCTCGACATTGACAAGAGCACATCTCCGGGTGTTTTAGAAGAATTAAAAAAAGTAAAGAGCACGATCCGTGTTCGTAGTTTATATTAAGATGAATATTCGCAAAGGAATAAAATCCGATCTCCCTTCAGTTTTCCGTCTGGTCAATGAACTCGCACTATTTGAAAAAGCTCCGGAAGCAGTTACCAATACCATTGCTGAAATGGAAAAAGATGGCTTTGGAGAAAATCCTGTCTTCGGTTTTCATATTGCAGAAGTAGAAAATGAAATCGTAGGCATAGCTGTTTACTTTATAAAATACAGCACATGGAAAGGCCGTGGACTTTATCTGGATGATCTGATCGTTACAGAAAGAATGCGCGGTAAGGGCATTGGACAAAAATTATTCGACGCTTACATAGAAGAAGCAAAAAAGATCGGCGCCAAACAAGCACACTGGCAGGTGCTTGATTGGAATACTCCTGCTGTTGATTTTTACAAGAAGTTAGGAGCTTCAATTGAGGCGGAATGGTGGGATTGCAAGTTAACTCAAGAACAGATCGAATCATATTAACGAATATGAATAATTTTGGGATTTTTTATGGAGGTAAAACGAATTTCGGAATGCGGATTTTGGAATGGGCTTATCTACAAAGTCGAACTTGAATTACGAATCTCTAATCACTAAATAAATTTCGGATTGCGGAATGCGGATTGCGGAATGACCGTATCTACAAGGCACAATTCGATTTACAAATTATGAATCTCTAATTACGAAATATAAAAAATGCGCGTTTTCAAATTTGGTGGAGCATCCGTAAAAGATGCAGAATCAGTAAAGAACGTCGGACATATCCTGTCGATGTTCCGGAAAGAAAAGATCATTGTTGTTATTTCCGCTATGGGAAAAATGACGAATGCTTTGGAAAAAGTGGTACAGGCATATGTAAGCAAGTCAGATGAGCTTCCGGCATTGATAGAAGAAGTAAAAACGTTTCACACAAAAATTATCGACGACCTTGGATTTGCTCCACAACATGATCTGCGTGGAGAAGTACAGAATTCTTTTACGGAGATCGACTGGATCATAGAAGAAGAACCAACTCGCCCGTATGGATTTTATTATGATCAGATCGTTTCGCATGGCGAATTAATTTCGACACGGATTTTGAGTGCTTATCTGAATGAAAACAAAATCGATAATTCCTGGCTGGATATCCGCGATGTATTACAGACTGACAATACTTACAGAGAAGCAAAAGTAAACTACGATCTTACCGGTAAATTGATTGCACAAAGAATTCCTCCATTTTTTGAAAAAAAGAATTTTATCATCACACAGGGTTTTATCGGAGCTACTTCAGAAAATTTCACTACAACTTTAGGTCGTGAAGGTTCTGATTACACAGCAGCGATTTTATCATTCTGCACAGATGCAACAGAAATGTTAGTCTGGAAAGATGTTTCCGGAGTAATGAGTGCCGATCCGAAGTTATCGGATGATGCCATGAAACTGGAACAGATCAGTTATCACGATGCTATTGAGTTGACGTATTATGGCGCAACAGTCATTCACCCAAAAACAATAAAGCCATTAGAGAATAAAAACATTCCACTCCGTGTCTGCTCTTTTAAAGCACCGCAGGAAAAAGGAACAAGCATAGGAAATTACCATGCGACAAAACCATTGGTTCCCTGCTTCATTTATAAATTCGATCAGATCCTTTTTTCAATCTCATCGAAAGATTTTTCATTCATCGCCGAAGAATCGCTCAGTAGAATTTTCGGAATCTTCGCAGCGCATGACATAAAAATAAACCTGATGCAGAATTCGGCAGTCAGTTTTTCCGTCTGCGTCGACAACGACAAATACAAAATCCCCGGACTGATCGAAGCATTGAAAAAAGATTTCCGTTTGCTTTATAATGAAGACCTGAAACTCGTCACCGTACGACACTACTTTGCTTCTACGATTGATGCTTTGACAAAAGGAAAGACCATTTTGCTGGAGCAGAGGAGTCGGCAGACGGCTCAGGTTGTTATGAAAAGAGAGTAGTAGTTCATTTAAAAAATACTACAACTCAATATTTCAAAATTTTCCTCACAATTTTCGAATTTTCTGTAGAAACAGCAGCAAAATACACACCACTTTTTAATTCCGGAATTAAAAATTCTGCATTAAAACTATTCAACTCAAGCGAAAACACCAACCTTCCTAAACTATTAAATATTTCTACTTTTTTAATTTGAAATTGAGATGAAATTATTGTCAACTTATTTGAAAAGATCGTAGGAAATATTAAAATTTCATTTAGTTCAAATTCATTGACTCCAATATGGAATAAACATGTGTCTTCAATAGAGCTCACACTTTTTTTAGCAATATTATTTACCGCATTTGTATTTATCGGATCAAAATAGCCACCAACTATTACTGAATCATGATAAAATTCAATTGCATTTGCTCCACCGTTAAAATTACTTTCTATAGAACACCAATCATTTCCATCCCAGCGAGCGATTCCGGGAGAATAGAGATTTCCTGCAGTTATAAAATTACCGATAACATAAAGATTATCATTTATAACTGACATAGCCCGAATCTGTGGATATGCAATTCCCCCAACTCCATTGCCTACATCACTCCATGAAAATCCATCCCAACGCATAATGGAATTTCCGGCATTACCTTCCGATTTAAAGAAAAGTCCTGCAACATATAATTCATTCTGATAGACTGTCATACAATTTACCCAATAGAAGGAACTACCTAATAAACCGCCACCAACATCCTTCCACGAACTTCCATTCCATTGCGCCAAATGTGTTCGTGAACTATCGCCATAAAAAATTCCACTTATATAGAGGTTTCCTAGAAAAGAAACGACTTCATCTATATTATTTACGTGGTTGAAATTTGTATCGTTATAAAATCTCGGTAGTGAAAAAACATCACTCCAAACTGTGCCATTAAATTTTGCTAATCCATTTGCTCTTCCGCCTCCTACACTATCGAACACTCCGCAAGCATACAATTCGCCATTGATAACTTTTAATTTTCCAACTGCAGAATTAAAATGAAAATTAACTGAATCCCATTGATTGCCATTCCATCTGGCAAGATTGCTTATAGGCAGATCATCAACTGTAGTAAATGCACCACCAAAATATAATTCATTTCCATAACGGGTGATTGACAAAGTATTTCCAGGTATGCTAATACTATCATGTCCATCCATTCCGCTTCCAAGACTATCCCAACTGATCCCATCCCATGTGGCAACACCTCGCGTTTTGATACCACTTGAATACACAAAAGTACCACCAACATACAATTTGCTTGTTAAAGTATCATAATATAAGCTTCTTACAGCATCATCTACACCTTGATTCAGATTATCCCAGTTTTGCGAAAAAATGGAGATATGAAACTGAAGTAAAATCAAAATAATTATAATTTGCTTCATTAACCTATTAATTAATCACGATAAACTTAGAAGTATAAACTCTTTTATCTGTTTTAAAGTTTATAAAATACAAACCATCTTTAAAATTCTCAATTTGCAACCTTCCCAATTTTCCTCTGCAAATCCTTATTTTAATCTCCTTTGCAACGGAGTTTCCTAAAATATCAATTACCTCCAAATCACCTTCTATACAATTTTCAAAAGGTAATTCAAATTTTAATTGTGAAGAAGCAGGGTTAGGAAAAAGAATTAACTGGTGATTGCTTTCGGCTTCATTTATATCAATAGTAAATGGAGTTAAATCAAATTTTGAAATCGTACCTTTTACAAAACTTCCCCCTAAAACACCATCGAAATACGGAATTCCGCCTTCATCATTTAAAGGAAATGCTAAACTACTGCTTGAGCCTCCAATTACATACAAACAATTATTAAAAACAGAACAGGAATTTGCTTGATCAACATCATTTCCTCCAAAATGAGTTGCCCACCTAGTAACAAAATTAGATTTTATTCCTATAATAAAATTGTCTGTTTGTCCGGATCTAGAATTGTAATATCCACCTGGGAGATTTGGATTTGGAATTGGAATTGGAAAATCACTGCTATAAGAATCACCAACTATTAAGATATTATTATTGTCATCAAAATCTAAATCATATGCCTGATCCGAAAAAGAGCCTCCATAATAATCAGAGAATATTGGATTTCCTGTAGGACTTAAAATAGTAACAAAAGCATCATATGAGCCATTATTAGTGCCTTGGACTTCATTCTCCAAGAAAAAATCAGTCCCGTCTGTTCTTCCACAAATTACTATATTATCATTGGCATCAACTTTTACGGATCGGGCTTCATCCTCAGAACTACTTCCTAAGTATGTACAAAACATAATACTGTTATCTAATCCATCAAACTTATTAACAAACCCATCATAAGTTCCACCATTATATGTTGAAGAAATATGCGAATTAAAAACTGGTAATGATGGTGTGGATGTTTGTGAACTAATACTGCCACAAATTACTGGATTATTGTCGCTATCGAAAGCTATACTCTCAATCAAAGCAGAAGAAGATCCGAATTTAGTTATCCATTGGGCATTTCCATTTAGGTCCATTTTTAAAATAAGTCCACCACCGAAACTTTCATTATATACACCTGAGCTAACAACCCGACAATTAGGTCCACCAATTCCGACAATCCACAAATTATTAGCATCATCCAACTCAATTTCCATTGATCTTTCGCCATCTTGATCTGCACCGTAAAAAGTACTCCATATCAATGTTCGACCATTACTACTAATTTTTGAAATAAAAATATCTTTCGCTGTACTTCCTGTATTTTGATTGTCAAAATTTGCGTTGGACATTAATGAACCTTGAACAGTTGGGAAATTACTACTAAATGTATTTCCTGAAACATAGATATTACCAGTATTATCTATGGCAATTCCATTAGATTCTTCTGCAGCTGAACCACCTAAAAAAGTGGCCCATTCAGATTGTCCAAAAGTATTCAATTTGACAACAACAGCATCAACACCCCCTCTTGAATTTGGATATATTACACCTGGAGTAGTCGGGAAGCCGGGACCCTCAGTATCACCTGTAATATATATTCCTGAAGTAGAAATTTCTGCATCATTAAAATATGTCATGAGGCCGCCCCCGTAAAATGTAGACCATTTTAAATTATCAGTAAAATAATTATTATTCACACTTCTACTAATTTCAATTATCAGTGGTTTCTCATTATCAAAGCTTCCACACGTAGAAAACACTGCTTCATTTCCATTCTGAACCACCCAGTTCAAATGCCAAGGCAAGGTTTCAATATTATTACTTCCATCCAATTGATAGACTTTTGGTTTTTCGAAATCATACGTTCCGAGCGGTGTTGTAACACGCAATTGCCAATTATTTAGAACTGTAATTGAAGTTTGACCCTCAAATTTTAATCCAATTTCATTGAGATCCGTAGACCCGGGATTGATAATGAAAGTCAATTTTAATCCGGCGTTGTTGCTGCTGTATTCTGCATCAATTTCGTCGTACACATCAGAGAATAACAATTTCTGATTTCCATTTGCAGTGATTCCATAGGGACAATGACCCAGAAAATAATTTAAATATCCAATCGTGTCATACTCGTTAACCGGAAAAGCTTCTGTTGCATTTGTGCTATTCAAAAATGAAACATCTACTCTATGCAACGTATCAGAGGTAGCTGTATCCTGGTCAACATGCGAGAAAACCATGTTCATGACTCCATAGCCAAAAAACAATTGTGGATAATGATGCAACATGTAATAATGAGTACTGTCTGTGATCAAACTGTCTTCTGAATCCAGTAACTGACCTTCATTTGGATAAAACATACATGCAACAGATGGTGAATCTACCGCAGGAGGTTCAATAAAAAAATCTGTTCTATACTTTATCGTTACAGTCGAATTGCCACTCGATTCTTCCTGCTGCCCCGTAACAAAAACATTTCCTAACGTGTCAGCAATGATATTGCGAGCTTCATCGTTGCCATGAAAAGGACCATCATAATAATCCCGCCATAGTTCATCGCCGTCGTCATTGTAGGCTACAGTAAGAAAATCGAAGGTCTCAGTTTGATTGTTGAATCCTTTTCCGGTTACATATACTCCTTTTTGCCCGTCGCCAAGACACATTTTGTAAGCGACATCATCATTGTTATAACCATCAACTCGTCTTGTCCATAGTGTGCTTCCCGAAGAATCATACTTGATCACAAAGAAATCCTGAGTGGTGCCGTAACTTTCGCCACAGACATATACATTCTTTTCAATATCAACTATAAGATCGTAAGCAATATCTACCTGGCCATTTCCATACGTTTCAACCCAGGCAAGCGAACCATTGGGGTTCAGCTTTACAGTCTTCATATCATCTGCATCGCCGTTTGTAACCGTTGAACCGGAAATATAAACGTTTCCTTCATCATCGCTTTTTACAACTAATGCTCTGTCGAATCCAGCTCCAGAACCGCTTATTCTGTACTGATCTTGTAATGCTCCAAGTGTATCATAGGATATAGTTTGATAATCCCAATCAACTGCTGAACTCTGACTCGCTCCGGTAACAACAATAAAACTGTGTGCAGAATCAACGCTGATATCAAATGGAATATCCATTTTATTATCATAATCAAAATCCATTTCCCATTCAAAAGTCCCTGCACCTTTTTTATAACAACGAGTATGGTAATTTGTCATTGACGTGGAAGTAAAAGAAGCTCCTGTCACATAAATAAAATCACCGTATGAAACAAGTCCTGTTGCAACATCATAGTTCGAAGCTGATCCATTATAAGTATTCACCCAACTTATCGTGCCGTCGTTCTTATCGATCTTCATCACAACATAATTGTAATTTGCACTTGACGAAAAACTTGCTCCACAAATATACAGGTAATCATCATCCATTACCATATCGCTAGGTTGATCCCTATTAAACCCTGTACCAGACCAAGTCTGTTCCCACTCTACACTTTTCAACCCGTCGTATTTGACGATCATGATATCCGGTCCTGTTAAAGAATCCATTGTATAAGTAGCAATATAAGTATAATCGCCTTCATTTAAAACAGGCACAACAAAAACAGAATCCGTATTCCCGG
>JBMQEM010000049.1:0-30836 GCA_049363815.1 Bacteroidota bacterium | reverse complement strand
AAAGCGTCGGGCTTATTGAAAACGGAAAGGACGATGATCTTTGATTTTTGAGTGATGAAATCGGGAAGGGTTTTGAATTCCTCGACGAAATCATAACCGCTCATCATCGGTAAGTGCATATCAAGGAAGATCCAGTCGGGAGCATATTCCGGCTTAGTGCATTCTTCACGTAAAATTCTAATAGCTTCTTCACCAGTGCCACTGATCATGATATCAGCGACAAAATTTGTTAACTGCATCAATCGACGATTCACCAATACATCGATCTCACTGTCGTCGATAATTAATGCGCGTTGAAAATAAAATCCGTTTGATGCCATAGTTGATTAGATGCACCAAAGGTATAATATTTCTTGTGAAAAGAGATTGGAAATTAGTTAACAGAAAAAAGCTTTCAACAGTTAGCAGTTCATTTTGGTAAGTGGTAAGTGGTGAGTGGTAAGTGGTAAGTAGCACAGTATACGTGACATGAAAGTGACGCCATTTATAAACAGAAAGAGGTCATTGGAAATATCCAACAACCTCTCTCTGTTTTTATTTTATGAAGACAGTAAAAGTTTAGTAACCGGTGCTACTCACCACTTACCAATCACTACTCACTTAAATGTTAATTGCATCCAACACCGGCTTATTCAACGGTTTGTTAAGAAACTTATAAACGTAACGACTTTGATTAGCCCGGTTCAGATCTTTAAAACTTTCTGATGTGGAAAGCATGATGATCTTCGATTTACCTTTTACTTCTGTCTGCAGTTTATCGAACTCTTCCAGAAATGCAAAGCCATCCATTCCCGGCATCATGATGTCAAGAAAAATAACATTGGGAAGTTTGTCGGGACTCGTTGCTAGTTTTTTCAATTCTTCCAATGCAGCCTGCGCTGACTGATGAACATAAACGTTCGTTGCGAATTGCTCATTCTCCAGTAACTTTTTGTTGATGAAATTATCCAATTCATTATCATCAATCAGCATTACTGAAGGGTAACGTGTTCCTGAACTCATACATTCGGTTTTTTAGACGACTTCGGTTTACGAAGGGGTGGGCGAATTGTTACAAGCCCGGGGTTTTGATAAGTAGTCAATGGTAAGTGGCACAGGTTTCAGATTGAAAGTGTATTCAAATATTCAGCATGTAGTTGGACAAAAAAAAAGAAGCAAAGGCCCAGTTTTGCTTCTTTTAACAATACATGAAATTATCTTTGATAGTTATTCAAATGTCCTGTCCTGGTTGCCGTAATTCGAAATTCGAATGGCGTATATGCCCTTTGACCCTTGACCTTTGATTTACTTTTTCTTTTCGATTTTAAATTTTAACTTCTCTTCTAACGCCGTTTAGTTAAAATCGTTACACTCCACATTAATATACCACGGTAACCGCACCAACCTTACCTTTGGACTCCAGTCCTTTAGCAAAGACTTGCACCACATATGTACCGGTTTCTACGGGCTCACCCTCGTATTTTCCATCCCACTGATTCTTTGCATTGGTTGTTTCAAAAATGACGGTTCCCCATCGGTTGTAGATCAACAACCGGTAGTCCTGAATACCTTCACCCTTGATTCCAAACATGTCATTCAAACCATCTCCATTAGGAGTAAAAGCTGAAGGAATGTAGATGCTTAAAGGCGGAATTACCTCAGTATAATTTGAAGTACTACGAATCGTAGTGTCACCTTTTTTATAACCGGTGACACGGTAGATCTTGTTATCTAAAACATTCTGCGCGCGACCTTCTCCGATAAATGATAGCAGAAGGGCTCCAACTGAAATGATGCGTATTAGTGTGTTCATGTTCATATTAAAAAGGTTACATGCAAATTAAAATTTTACGACCTGTGCGCGGGTTACATGCCTCTTGGTCCTTGCAGTTGTAAGAAAAATGCCTTTTTACAGCAAAAAATGATAAAATCACTAAAAACGGCCCGAATTTTAGGAATAAATCAGGGTCTTCATAAATTCGAGTGAAATGTGTTGTAATTTTGCACTCAAATAATCTTATAAATATGCCTTATCCGGAATATATCTGCGCTCCAATGCGCGATGAGTTAACAAGTGTCGGCTTTCAGGAGCTTAAAACCCCTGAAGAAGTTGATAATTCTATCCCAAATAGCCAGGGAACTGTTCTATTAGTAATGAATTCAGTGTGTGGATGTGCGGCAGGAACTGCCCGCCCGGGAGTACGCCTGTCTTTAAATTCAGATAAAAAGCCTTCAAAATTAATGACCGTTTTCGCAGGACAGGATCTTGAAGCGACTTCACAAGCAAGAAAATATACGCTTCCTTATCCGCCTTCATCACCGGCAATTGCTCTTTTTAAAGATGGCAAACTAGTACACTTTATAGAGCGTCATCACATCGAAGGCCGCAGCGCGGAGATGATCGCAGAAAATCTGAAAATGGCGTTTGATGAGTTCTGTTGAAATTGAATGGTGAATTGGAAAGCTTAAGTCTTTAACACTGAGAACACAAAGATCACAAAAGTACACGGAACAATTCCGTGCTCTTTTGTGATCTTTGTGTTCTCAGTGTTAAAAAGAAATCGGAGAAAATAGGTTATAATTTTTTTACTCTTTACTTCCCAAAATACTCCGGATACTTCGCCTCTATCGGACCATTGATCACACGATAAACTTTTTCTTTTAAAACATCCAGGTCATTTTCTGTTAATCCGATCGTCGGAATCGGATCATGAATGATCACATGAGCAATACCGGGATGTCCGATGCGTCGATAAAAATCATCCGGTAATAAAAGCCAGTTATTCATAAAGGTGATCGGAACGATCGGAACTTGTTTTTCAATTGCCAAACGGAACGGACCATTTTTAAAACGACCCATCACCGGTCCGGTATGATGAATTGTACCTTCCGGAAAAAGAGTGATGCTGATCTTTTTCTCAAGATCTGCTGCTGCACGCAAAAAAGCACGATGTGAATCTTTCCTGCTTTTTCTGTTTACCGGGATATTCATACGGTCGAAAAAATGCCGGAATAGTGGCACCCGACGAAGTTCTGCTTTGCCCATTGTGTGAAAATAAACAGGTATTGATATGTAAATCAACATGATGTCCAGATACGAGGTGTGATTCGGACAGAACACGTATGACTTATTTTTATCCAGTTTCGAGCTTTTTTCGATTTTATAAAAGATCCCAACCGGCCAGATGATCAGATGTGCCCAGATCTTTTTTAGAATAAAAACATATTTAAACCAGCTTTTACTTCTTAAAAGGATAAAAAATACGGGGAAAAACAGAAAAAAAGTAATTACAGCATTGACGAAAAACAAAGATCGCCACAGCCACTGAAACGGAAAAAAGAGGTATTTTACTATATTTTGCAGAATTTTACACTTTTAATCATGCTAAGGTAGTTAACCAAAACCGATCTGAAGTTATGGATAGTTCATTTCTTCAAATAATGAACACAATTGCCTGAATGTCTTGACCGAAAAGTATTTTTTTTTACCTTTGTCCCCCTTGTAAAAAGGAGGTTTGAAACATGAGTGGCTCACGGGAATATGTAATTAATTACGGAAGTCTACCATTCGGCGAACACGAGTTCGAGTTTCATGTCAGTGATACGTTCTTTCAAAAATTCGAAAACTCACTTGTTCAGAAAGGTGATATTGATGTTTTAGTTGTCTTAGACAAAAAAGAAACAATGATGTTACTCGACTTCACAATGGAAGGACATGTGATCGTTGAATGCGATCGATGTCTGGAGGAACTGGAATTACCGATTGACTCTTATGATGAGCTGATCGTTAAATTCGGTGAGTCTGAAGAAACGGAAACTGAAGAAGTGATCGTTGTTTCTCCCAAGGAATATGAACTGGATGTATCGCAATTTATTTACGAATACATTTCACTTCAGATCCCGATGAGAAATGTGCACGACGAAGAAGAGAACGGTCAGACATGTGATCCGGAAGTTCTGAAGACACTTGAAAAACTTCAGCCTCAACAAGAAGAAACTCCACCATCCGATCCACGATGGGATGGTTTGAAAGGAATTAATTTGAATTAACCCCATAGGGAAAAGATATTAAATACAATATAATACAGAAATAAAATGCCAAATCCGAAACACCGACACTCGAAATCCAGAAGAGATAAAAGAAGAACTCATTGGAAAGCTGAAGTTCCTACTATAGCTACGGATCCTACAACAGGACAACCTCATCTATTCCACCGTGCTCACTGGCATGACGGAAAACTTTACTATAAAGGTAAAGTGGTGATGGAAAAAGAAAATGCGTAATACAAAATAGATTGCGTTTGAAAAGCAGTTGTGGGAATTTTTCGTTTCCGCTCAACTGCTTTTTTCAATTATAATGGCTCTGATGTTTTGTTAAAAGAAGGATGTTCATTCATCCATCATTTTCCGACGACTACCTGTCAACAAATTCATTACTTTCGTTATACTCTTAATTCAGGAAAATCAAAGATGAAAATTGGTATAGATATTATGGGTGGCGATTTCGCGCCGGAACAAACAGTACTCGGTTCGATCGAAGCTCGCAAAGAACTCCCTTCCAACGTTGAACTTGTTCTGATCGGAGATAAGGAAGCAATGCTTCCCATCTTTGCACGCGAAAACTTTTCCGCTGAAAAATTTTCTATCATTCATTGCTCTGAAGTTATCGGAATGGGTGAACACCCAACGAAAGCTATTCAACAGAAACCAAATTCAAGTCTTGCAGTTGGATTTCAACTTCTGAAAGAAGGTAAGATCCATTCTTTCGCTTCTGCAGGAAATACCGGCGCTATGCTCGTTGGCTCCATGTTCAGTGTAAAAGCAATTCCCGGAATTCATCGTCCTGCCATCACTTCTCCGCTACCAAAATTCAATGGCGGTTGGGGAGTAATTCTTGATGTCGGAGTGAATGCAGATTGCAAGCCGGAGATCCTCCAGCAGTTCGCTACACTCGGATCTATTTATGCAGAGAGTATTCTCAATATCAAGAACCCTTCTGTCGGATTAATGAGTATTGGTGAAGAAGAAGAAAAAGGAAATCTCCTTGTGAAAGAAACGCATCAGCTTTTAAAAACGATGTCTACGATCAACTTCATTGGTAACGTTGAAGGCCGTGATCTTTTTAACGAGAAAGCAGATGTTGTAGTCTGCGACGGTTTCACAGGAAATGTTATTCTTAAAGAAGCTGAGTCTTTTTATGCCATGATCCGAAGAAGAGGCATTCGTGATGAATATTTCGATCGCTTCGATTTTGAAGATTACGGCGGTACTCCGATTCTTGGAATCAATTCAAACGTCATCATTGCTCACGGTATCAGCAAGGCAAAAGCGATCAAGAATATGATCCTGCTTTCTAAAAACGTGATTGATGCAAAGCTTTCTGAGAAGATTGCGAATGCGTTTACAAAAGAAACCGTATAATCTGTAGGTACTATTTTGGTCAAGGGTCAAGGGTCAAGGGTCAAGGGTCAAGGGTCAAGGGTCAAAGGTTATTAATACCTATTAACCTTTGACCCTTGACCTTTGACCCTCTATTGGGCCTTTGACCAAAATCATCCTATAGCTCGCATCGGACATTTCAAAATTGAATAAAACAACTACATTTGCCCCTCATTTAATAAGATAAACATGTCGAAAATTACTGCTGCAATCACGGCTGTTGGTGGTTATGTACCGGATTATATTCTGACGAATGCTGAACTGGAAAAACTGGTTGATACTACTGATGAGTGGATCACTTCAAGAACAGGAATAAAAGAGCGTCGGATACTGAAAGGCGAAGGGTTAGGAACTTCCGATCTTGGTGCACCTGCAGTGTTAGAACTTTGCCGCAAACGCGGAATCGATCCTTCAGAAATTGAATTGCTGATCTGCGCTACCACAACTCCTGATCATCAGTTCCCGGCGACTGCAAATATTATTACTGATAAGATCGGCGCAAAGAATGCGTGGGGATATGATATCTCTGCAGCATGTTCCGGCTTTCTCTATGCTTTAGCAACCGGTTCAAAATTCATTGAGTCAGGACAGTATAAAAAAGTTGTTGTCGTCGGAGCCGATAAAATGTCGAGCATCGTAGATTATTCTGATCGTTCTACATGTGTGATCTTTGGTGATGGCGCTGGTGCTGTTTTACTTGAACCGAATACGGAAGGCCTTGGTATACTTGACAGTATTTTGAGAAGCGACGGCTCAGGCCGGGTTTACCTTCATCAAAAAGGTGGTGGTTCTGTTCGTCCTGCTACTCATGCAACTGTCGATGCAGGAGACCATTTTATTTTCCAGGACGGACAACCGGTATTCAAATTTGCTGTGACCAACATGGCTGATGTTTCTGCAGAGATCATGGAAAAAAATAACCTGAAAGCTGAAGATGTTGCATGGCTTGTTCCGCATCAGGCGAATAAAAGAATCATTGATGCAACAGCACGACGCATGGGTGTTGGCAGCGAAAAAGTGATGCTGAATATTGAAAAATACGGAAATACAACCAGTGGCACCATCCCGCTTTGTTTATGGGAATGGGAAAAACAACTCCATAAAGGTGATAATTTAATTCTTGCTGCTTTTGGTGGCGGGTTCACTTGGGGTAGTATTTGGATCAAGTGGGCATATTAAAATAGGACAAGGGTCAAAGGTGATCAGGAGCACGTTTCTCATTCACCTTTGACCCTTGATCTTTGACCCGAATTCCCCGAAACGGCCAATAATCCCCTATATTTAAACAGTTTGCAGAAAAGCAAGCCTTTTATTCCCGGAAAACTTCAAAACGGTTTTGTTTTTTTTGCAAAATTCATTAGGTTTGGTTTTCTAAAGGATTTTGGGAGTCTGCAAACTCAAGCCCAATTAACTAAATTTCAGGATGAAACAAAAAACAACCGTTGCAAAAACAAAAAATGCAACAGAACCGACAATGAACATAAAAGACATCGAAAGTTTAATAAAATTTGTACAGAATAGCGGCGTTGCCGAGGTTAGTTTAGAGCAAAAAGACATCAAGATCACAATCCGGACTACACACGGACAAATGATGATGGCTTCTGCTCCATCAACTTCTGCTCCTGTTCAGCACTATGTTGCTGCTCCCGCAGTCGCTCATGCTGCTTCTGCGCCTTCTACTCCTCCGGCATCTGAAAAACCAAAAGCAGGAGCGGATGAATCCAAATACATTACGATCAAATCGCCAATGATTGGAACGTTCTATCGCACTCCATCTCCTGACAAACCGGTATTTGTCAATGTCGGCGATGAGATCAAACAAGGAAAAGTACTCTGCATTATTGAAGCAATGAAGCTTTTCAATGAAATTGAATCGGAAGTTTCCGGCAAAATTGTAAAAGTGTTAGTTGATAATGCTACTCCTGTAGAATACGATCAACCACTTTTCTTAGTCGATCCAAGCTGATCAGATTCACAGCAGTAGACTTTAAGTTCTGACCTTTTGTACTACACCTCCAAAAGCTGTATCAATTATTACTCCCACAAATTTGAAACATCTATATGTTTAAGAAAATTTTAATTGCTAACCGTGGTGAAATTGCTTTGCGGATCATTCGTACCTGCAAAGAAATGGGAATTAAAACGGTTGCCGTTTATTCTACTGCCGATAAAGACAGTCTGCATGTTCGTTTTGCAGATGAAGCTGTTTGCATCGGACCCCCTCCAAGTAAAGATTCATATCTGAATATTGCCAGCATCATGGCCGCTGCAGAGATCACAAATGCAGATGCTATTCATCCCGGCTATGGTTTCCTTTCTGAAAATTCAAAATTCAGTCAGATCTGTAAAGAGCATGGTGTAAAATTCATTGGTGCCACTCCTGAACAAATTGATCAGATGGGTGACAAATCGAATGCAAAAGATACTATGAAGAAAGCGGGAGTACCAACTATTCCCGGCAGCGAAGGTTTGCTGACTGACCTGAAGGAAGGATTGAAGACTGCAAAGAAGATCGGATATCCGGTCATTATAAAAGCAACTGCCGGTGGTGGTGGACGAGGAATGCGAATTATCTGGAAGCCGGAAGAATTTGAAGTCCTGTGGGATTCTGCCCGTCAGGAAGCAGGTGCTGCCTTTGGAAACGATGGCATGTATCTTGAAAAATATATTGAAGAACCAAGACATATAGAAATTCAAATTGCAGGTGATCAATATGGCAAAGCCTGTCACCTGAGTGAACGCGATTGTTCCATTCAACGTCGTCACCAGAAACTTACTGAAGAAACTCCTTCCCCTTTCATGACGAATGAACTTCGTGAAGCAATGGGTGAAGCAGCCATCAAGGCTGCATTGGCAGTTCAGTATGAAGGTGTAGGTACTGTGGAATTCCTTGTCGACAAACACCGCAATTTCTATTTCATGGAAATGAATACGCGGATCCAGGTTGAACATCCGGTCACTGAAGAAGTGATCAACTACGATCTGATCAAAGAACAGATCAAGATCGCTGCAGGTATGCCGATCTCAGGAAAAAATTATTTCCCTTCTCTGCATGCTATCGAATGTCGTATCAATGCAGAGGATCCATACAACAATTTCCGTCCTTCACCGGGTAAGATCACTGTCTTACACGTACCGGGTGGACATGGTGTTCGTGTCGACTCGCATATTTATGCCGGCTATATCATTCCTGCGAATTACGATTCAATGATCGCAAAACTGATCACCGTTGCGCAGTCACGCGAAGAAGCCATTAACACAATGGAACGCGCATTAAGCGAATTCGTTGTCGAAGGTGTAAAAACTACAATTCCATTCCATCAGCAACTGATGCGTAACGAAGATTTCCGTAAGGGAAATTATACTACTAAGTTTATGGAGACGTTTGTTCTTGAAGAATGAAATGGTAATCAGAGATCAGTTCCTGGTTATTCATTAAAAATATTTTGAATAGCATGAAACACAAAAATGAAAGCCGCTTCCGGATTCCGGAGCGGCTTTTTTAATAATTATTTTTGCACGGCCCTTCAGGGCCGTGCAAAAATAATTATCAATACTCCTGATATTGAGAATACAATCTCTGCATATATGATTTTCCTTTGAGCAATAAAGAATCCTTTTCAATGTTTGTCATTGGTCGCGAATGATTTACTACCCGTTCTGTATTATAAGAATATGCAACCCATTTTTTGTCTTCAATAAAACCAAATGTTTCTTCGAACTGATAGAATGCATATGATTGAGTCAGCGGATTCAATAAATTTTTACTCCATTTATATGCAGTGGCATTGATGGCCATCTGATAAAGTAATGTTGCCGGAACATCATGATGTCCGCCGGCCATATGAATTTTTGTACCTCTGTATTCCGGCTTGATGACTTCACCAAAGAACAACAATGGGATCCTTCTGCTATGTGGCTCAAGGATCAGACTCCGGCTTGGCAGATAATGTCCATGATCAGCAAGGATCACAAACAAAGTATTTTGATACCAGGGTTGTTTTGATGCTTTTCTTATGTAATCTCCCAGACAAGCATCAGAAT
Organism: Bacteroidota bacterium; assembly: GCA_049363815.1. Classification (GTDB taxonomy): domain Bacteria; phylum Bacteroidota; class Bacteroidia; order AKYH767-A; family 2013-40CM-41-45; genus JADKIH01. The sequence goes on along the minus strand of JBMQEM010000049.1, from coordinate 21,374 downwards.
AAGCTGCAGAGTTGCGGAATTTATCAGGTTCAGAGTTTCCCGGAATTCTTGGTTCACCGGGTACATCAAATGGTTCATGATTACTTAATGTCATTAATGTAGAGAAAAAAGGTTCTTTGACTTTCGAGATCTCGGCGAGATGTTTTTCAAAAAGAAATTCATCTGCAACTCCCCAACGACTTAATCCAAGTCCCGGATCAAAATTATCTTTGTTAATGACCTTGTTGAATTTTTGTGTGACACAATACGCGTCCAGGTTTGAAAAATTACCTTCGCCACCATAATAAAAAGAAGAAGTATAATCGAACAGTGCCAGTGTCTTTACCAATGACGGTAACCGGTTCGACTTTTCACTTGAACGCATTATAGAGTGATATGGCGTTGCCGGCCAGCCGTTGAGAACAGATACAATTCCCTGATCAGTTCTTGTGCCGGTAGCAAATATAGAATCAAAAAATACTCCGTTCTTAATAAGTTCTTCAAGATTCGGATCCGTGCGTTTGTCCCCTCCCAGCGATGCAACCAGATCTGCCGTAAAACTTTCAAGCAGGATCATTACAACGTTTGGTCTTTGTGTTGTCAGAACCTGAGGAAAAGTTTCATAAGATACCTGCAGGAGTTTATCAATGATCGGGTCAGCTGTTTTATCAGGAATCCTCTGAAATGGATTGGATGTAGAAAGTCCTGCTGTATATATATCATACGATAAGTGCCAGACAGGATTGACTGCTGATTGATTGAGGAAATTATTTTTTGAATAATAAACAAGACTTTCATTCATAGGAAGCATCTGCACCCCACCACGGATCCCAATTACTGCAAGTCCGATGGAAATTACCAGAGAACCAAATCTGATAAAATAATTCGAAGCAGTCGGTTCAAAAGGCTGATAAAAATATTTACGGAAGATCAGTATCGTTCCGGTTAATACGATCGTCATTCCAATAATTACTCCTACCGATTGCCCCGGTGATAAGGAAGAAAAGACTTCTGTAGGATCGACCAGATAAGATACAGCCCTGAAATTGATCATTGAATTCCAGAAATGATAAAGAGCTACGTTCCCTGCTACAACATGGATCACTACAATTATCAGGAATGCATGAATCCAGAAATTTATACGGCTGAAGATCTTTTTTGGGGAAATAGAATAAAATATATGAAGCAACAATGTCGGTATCAGAAAATAACACGACATCGAAATATCCATTCTTAATCCATAGAAGAAAGATGGAGCAGAGTCTTTTAATGTCACACTTCCATCATCAGGGATGTTCACCAGCAAAAATACAAGCCGCCATAATGAAAAAAAGATCACATAGAATAATGTGATCTTCAAATAAGTTAAAAGTGTTTTTTTCAAGTGACTTCTCGGTTTTAACGGAAGTCTTCTTTTACTCTTTTACAAGTCGTAGTTTAGAAACTTCCGGGCCATTTTCCAGTGTTACAAAATAGACACCTTTTGCAAACTGTGCAACATCAATCGGCAATCTATTTATCCCTTCATGAACAGACCACCCTTTTTCGTAAGCAATGGCACCCATTGCATTCATAACTCGTACAGGGATTACTTTTTCAGAAGAAATATATAAAACCACTTCTACATTATCTGTTGCCGGATTCGGCTGAATCGTACAAAGTTGTTTTGAAGCTGAAAATTTAACAGGAAGGATATCCGAATACGTAAACTTGCCATCAAAATCTACCTGCTTTAAACGATAATAGGACGTACCCATCAGCGGTTCAAAATCTGTGAGGTTATATTCCAGTGTTTTCGTGCTTGAACCGGCACCACGCATTTTATGTATTGATGCAAATTCTCTTCCATCTGAACTTCTTTCAATATCAAAGTAATCGTTATTTATTTCCGTCGTTGTTATCCAGTTTAAACGCACTGCCGAGTTCTCCGGCTCTGCATTGAAGGTCAGTAATTCGATAGGTAAAGGAACGGCACAATCTAATGATGCGCCATCTGACAAGATCCAGTTCAATGAAAAGCCGTTTCCACCCGGACTCCACTTACTGATTACTACCAGATATGTTTCTCCGGCTGTAACAGCGATCTCATCCGCATATCCATTTCCTTCTGCACCTTCAGTCTGGTCACTGCCATTATTCCCCGTTCCGGTATTGGTTGACAAATTCAAGGTGGAATTCATACCTGTATTCGGGTATGAAGACCAGTTAGCTGCATAAGAACAACGGACAGGTGAACCTAAGGTACCGCAATTAGGATATGGACCAAAGAATGCAAAATCGTAATCGTCAGTGGTTGTATTTGGTGCCAGATTGAAACCTAATTTCCCTGAAGAAACAACCTTTATTGCATACCAGTTAGTATAATTTTCCGTCGGAATACATCCGCTGGTAATATCAGAGGATAATCCCGGTCCAAAGCTCGCATCAGTGATCGATTGATTATCGCAAACAGTAGTTGCCCTGATACAATCGAAATTTTCTGTGCCGACAGGTGCTGATGGAAATGGCACACAGTCGACTGTCGCTACCCAACCTGCAGCATTTGTAGATGCACTGGAATAAAAACGGAACGTAAGACAACCGCTTTGATCTGTTGAAATATATGGCCCCATACCTGCTGCCATTGCAGCTGTGTATGAAGAATACGTACCGCTCCATGTTGAACCGGCGCCGAATTCAGGACTGTTCTGTGTTGCTCCATTTAGTACAGAAAGCTCATCTACACCTGACTGAGTTGCAAATGACCAGAACGATACTCGTACAGCAGTTCCACCGGTTTCCGGACAAAATGTTCTGTATATATTTCCAATGTTGTTTGAATAATTTGAACCGGTTCCACCATCATCAGTAAACGTAAAACCGCAATCATTTACCATTTGTGCTCCGGCAAAACTTCCGCCAATACCCGTGGTAGGTTGGACGTAATCTGCTGCTACTGCTGGTGCTGTCGGACAACTGACACATGATATGATCGCTGCCCAACCTGTTGAACGGTTACTGCCATCACTTTTGAATCTGAATGTCAGACTTCCTGTTGTAGATATGATGCGTGGTGGTTTTGTTGTTCCACTCCACACTCCTATCCGTGCCGCTGAAGTTGATGCTCCATCAAAAATCGTAAGTGTATCCTTTCCTGATTGTGTCGAGAACGATGTGAAATCGACCTGAAGACAAGTACCGTTATCAGATGTAAATGTTTTTACAAAATTTTCATTGTGATTATATTGACCTCCTGAACCACCGCTATCATAAAAATTGGCATCACAAGTACTCACCGATGTATTATTCATGTTGTACGATGAATTACAAGTTACACACGAAAGGTTGATCGCCCATCCGGATTTATTCTGTGAATTATTACTCACGAATTTAAACGTAAGACATCCGCTCGATGCTATCAGATCTGCAGGCACACTATTTCCTGAAAAAGTTCCAAGTAATGGAGCAGAAGTATTTGCTCCATCATAAACAGAAAGAACATCATTTCCTGCCTGCGTATTGAATGCTGTAAAGTCAACCATAATACATCCTGATGTTGCACAAAAAGTTATTGTGTAGTTCTGGTTTCCGGAATAATTACTGCCACTCCCTCCGGAATCATAAAAAGTTCCTGAACAGGTATTGACAGTTGTACCATTTGAAGTTGAATTCAAAACATATTGTGCTGACACCATATCAACCAATAGAAAGAACAGGGCGAAAACGCCTATGTATTTTTTCATAAGAATAAGATTCATTGCCCAACACGGACTATTACAATCTTCTTCTATGAATAATTCCGGATATTGTTAACTGAAAATGACCTCTTTCCCTACATGGATTATGAAAAGGGTGGTGGCTGTTATGAGTTAAATTTTAACATTTGAGAAGATATAAAAATGAAAAATGAGAAAACCTTGCAATTCTTCAATCAAAAAAATTCATGTAATTTTCTCTCTGTCAGACTAAGACAGCTTCACCGATAGCCTGACGAACTGCTTCTTTAATTGCTTTTGCATCGAAATGGCATTCATCATATAACTCTTTTGGCTCGCCATGTTCTATGAAACGGTCAGGAATTCCAAGGCGGGTAACACGTGCAGAATAATTGTTATTCATCATGAATTCTCCAATCGCACTTCCGAAACCTCCCATCAGACAACCATCTTCCACAGTGATGATTTTTTTAAACTTAGAAAAAATATCATGAAGCATTTCCTCATCGAGAGGTTTTGCAAAACGCATATCAAAATGTGCAGGAAGTAATCCCTCCTTCTCAAGTTCTTCGCAAGCCTTAACAGCGAAATTCCCCGGATGACCTAATGAGAGAATTGCTACTTCTTCTCCATCCCGTACTTTTCGTCCCTTCCCGATCTGAATTTTTTCAAATGGAGTTTTCCAATCTATCATAACACCATTTCCTCTAGGATAACGAATGGAAAATGGCGCATTGGTTTCAGGAAGTTGCGCAGTATACATGAGGTTCCTTAACTCCTGTTCATTCATTGGTGCAGAAACAATCATATTCGGAATGCAACGCATATAAGCAATGTCAAAAGCACCGTGATGTGTTGGACCATCTGCTCCTGCTAATCCTCCACGATCCAGACAAAATATTACATGTAAATTCTGCAAAGCAACGTCATGTACAACCTGATCAAATCCTCTTTGCATGAAAGAAGAGTAGATATTACAGAATGGAATCAATCCTTGTGTTGCCATCCCTGCTGAAAAAGTTACTGCATGTTGCTCGGCAATTCCAACATCGAAAGCACGATCAGGCATTGCTTTCATCATAATGTTCAGTGAACATCCAGAAGGCATGGCTGGTGTTATACCAACAATTTTTTCATTCTTCTCAGCTAATTCAACAATGGTATTTCCAAAAACATCCTGATACTTCGGAGGCTGAGGACCATTGCTGGACGGCTTAATAATTTCTCCACTTATCTTGTCAAATAATCCCGGTGAATGCCACTTGGTCTGATCTTTCTCCGCAAGCTCGTATCCCTTACCTTTCACAGTAAGTACATGAAGGATCTTTGGGCCGGGAATATCTTTTAAGTCATTCATCACTTTCACTAAACGATTTACATCATGTCCATCAACCGGACCAAAATATCGGAAGCGTAGTGATTCGAATAAATTACTTTGTTTTAATAATGTTGTCTTTACTGCATTCTCAACTTTAGATGCAATCTCCTGTGCATTCGGACCAAACTTGCTGATCTTTCCAAGCAACTTCCAGACTTCATCTTTTACTTTATTGTAAGTATGTGAAACTGTGATGTCAGTTAAATATTCTTTCAAGGCACCGACATTCGGATCGATGCTCATGCAATTGTCGTTCAATACAACAAGCAAGTTTGAATTCTCAACACCGGCATGATTCATTGCTTCGAAAGCAAGTCCAGCCGTCATTGCACCATCACCGATCACTGCAATATGCTGGCGTTCCTTATCTCCTTTTAATCTGGATGCAACTGCCATTCCCAGAGCGGCGGAAATAGAAGTTGAAGAATGACCTACGCCAAAGGTGTCAAATTCACTTTCACTCCGTTTAGGGAATCCACTTATGCCTTTGTAAATTCTGTTGGTATGAAAAATATCGCGGCGTCCGGTAAGGATCTTGTGGCCGTAAGCCTGGTGCCCGACATCCCAGACAAGCTGATCGTCGGGAGTATTGAAAACATAATGAAGAGCCACCGTTAATTCGACCACTCCCAGGGATGCACCGAAATGCCCTCCGTTAACAGACACAATATCAATGATATAATCCCTAAGTTCCTTAGAAATTTCAGGAAGGTCCGATTCTTTGAACTTTCTGAGATCTTCAGGGAACGTAATCTGTTTTAAATACTTACCGGCTTTGATGTCCATTTGGTTCAGAATCTACAAATATAGAAAATTTCGAGTGATGACAGGGGGTTTTCAGGTGTGGAAAACGGACTTTTACGGGAGTTGTTTTAAATAATGGGTGGAATTCGAGGGTATTAACAAAGATTTAGGGAATTTGTTTGGGTGATGGCCTTTGTTTATTTCCCGCAGAATTGCGCAACAGATGCAGATTAGTCGAAGAAAATAGTGAATGTAGCTGTTCTAATTATTTACAATCTTGAAAAAAAATAATCTGCGCGGAATCTGCGAGATCTGCGAGATCTGCGGGAGAAAAACACACAGAAATTTTTTCCCGCAGATCTCGCAGATTCCGCAGATTTTGCGCAGATGAATTCCTACATTTGCCGCCTATGAAAAAGCTTAGAGTTATAGATCTGCTCAAATCGACAGATTACAACACCACTACAGAAATCAAAGGTTGGGTACGTACCAAACGCGGAAACAAACAAGTTGCTTTTATTGCTGTCAATGACGGCTCAACAATAAATAATATTCAGCTGGTAGTTGATCTTGCGAAATTTTCGGAAGAAACACTGAAGCCTATTACTACCGGAGCTTGTATTCACGCAAAAGGACTTTTAGTTCAGTCGCAAGGGCAAGGACAAACTGTAGAGATCCAGGTATCGGAACTCATTTTACTCGGTGGCGCAGATGAAACATTTCCATTACAGAAAAAAGGTCATACACTGGAGTTCCTCCGCGAAGTAGCACATCTTCGTCCTAGGACAAATACTTTCGGTGCAGTTCTTCGCATCAGACATAACATGGCTTTTGCAATCAACAAATATTTCAACGACCGTGGATTTTTTTATCTGCACACTCCGATCATCACCGGTTCAGATGCTGAAGGTGCAGGAGAAATGTTTCGTGTTACTACTCTTGATCCGGTGAATCCACCGAAGAATGAAGATGGAACCGTAAACTTCAAAGAAGATTTTTTCGGTAAGTCGACAAACTTAACGGTGAGCGGACAGCTCGAAGGTGAACTAGGTGCAATGGCATTGGGTCGCATCTATACATTCGGTCCGACATTCCGTGCTGAGAATTCGAATACACCACGACATCTTGCAGAGTTCTGGATGATCGAACCGGAGATGGCATTCTATGACATTGCCGACAACATGGATCTTGCAGAAGATTTTTTGAAGTATTTGATTCAATATGCTCTTGACAACTGTAAAGACGATCTTGAGTTTTTGAATACAATGTATGATAAAGAACTTGTCGCACGTTTGCAATCGGTAGTAGGAAATCCATTCGAACGATTGACATACACTGCAGCAGTTGAAGTTTTAAAATCAGCGAAAAAGAAATTCGAATTTCCTGTTGAATGGGGAACTGATCTTCAGAAAGAACATGAAAATTATTTAGTAGAACATTTCAAACGCCCTGTTATACTTACTGATTATCCGAAAGACATCAAATCATTCTACATGAAACTGAATGACGACGGAAAGACAGTCCGTGCAATGGATATTCTTTTCCCATGGATCGGCGAGATCATCGGTGGTTCACAGCGTGAAGAAAATTACGACAAGCTTGTTGAACGAATGCGCACTATGCATGTTCCGGTTGAAGAAATGTGGTGGTATTTAGATACCCGCAAATTCGGTGCGTGCGAACATTCAGGATTCGGTTTAGGATTTGAACGTTTGATTCTTTTTGTAACCGGAATGACGAATATACGGGATGTGATTCCATTTCCGAGAGCGCCGAAGAATGCGGAATTTTAATTTCTTTATGCTTGGTGTTGAGGCTTAAAAATTAAACATGGAGTTCATAGAGAAAAAAAGGGAGAAAAAGGAGAAAAACAACATTTCTCCTTTTTCTCCCTTTTTTTCTCTATGCTCTCTATGTTAAAAAAATAATTTATCATTCGACTTTTGAAAATCTTACTGAACTATTACTTTGAAAATATTAGCAGAGTCTTCTGTTGTAACTTTAATAAAATACATTCCTTCCATTTCAAATGTATAATCAAGAACCAATTCGTCTGATAAATTAATTATGTTTTCCGAAAACAATATCCTGCCCGCAATATCTATAATTGAAATATTAAATTTTTGTTTATGGTCATTCAATTTTATATTCAATTTGTTGCCTGCTAAAATTGGGTTAGGATAAAACAAATAACTTTCACTTTCATTTAAACTTTGAGTATTAACTCCTACTGAGAGATCAGCTATTGATGCTTTATAAATTCCGCTTCCAAAGGTTGCCATATACAAGGTATCATCTTTTACTAAAAGTGACTGAGCATATAAAAATGGCAAATCAGGAGTCAAGTTCATCCAGCTATTATCGTAAATAGACATTGTATGTAAATCACCAGTAAAGCCGGCGATAATTTCATTATTATATTCCAGCATGCTTACTGTACCCCAACCAACCGGAGTACAATAATTCCATGTTGAACCATAATCAAATGAGCGAACAATTCCAGTGATAATTGATGCAAAAAGTACCGAATCCTGAAATGTTGAAATATCAACTATGCCCCATGCACTTGCTGAAACACTGGAAGAATTAAAAACAGTATTCCAGTTTAATCCATTGTCAGTTGTAGAAAAAATAAAATCATTTGTACTGCCATATATTCCGACAAACAGGGTATTTGAATTATGAGCTAACGCATAGACGGAACCTGACAAAATGCTGTCCCAACTTAAGCCATTGTTGGATGTGAAATATAAATCATTTCCATTTGTAGCATAAACATTCGAATCAAATGACAGTAAGTCCACTATCATACCCGGGAATGAAATACCTGAAGATGCACTTGTCCAACTATTACCCATATCACTAGATGAAAAAACTCCATAATTTTCAGTTCCGCAAAAAATAACACTGTCAGAGTTAGTTAATGAAATATAATTATCATCTGGAAGGCCATTTGTAGCTTTAATCCAAGTATTACCAAAGTCCGAAGAATGATATAAGCCCCAATCTGCACAAGCTGCAAATAATTCTCCATTTGCTTCAAGAATTTTATTCACTGTCAAACCGGTAAATCCGACATTTGAAACATTCCAAACCGTATCATTAACATTGCATCGAAGTACGCCTTCCATAGGATTTGTAGCAATTTTTTCTGCATTAAAATTTACAATGCTATAAATCGATTTCATATACAGATCATATATTTCTGTCCATATTAAATCTGAGCTTTTCTTAAAGTAAACGTGCTCATTGTTTTTAATATAAAGAGTAGAGTCATCTGCACCGCATATGACAGGATTTAAAGTTCCTGAAATTCCCGCCATAGAAATGTTACTCCAGGTTGCTCCGGTGTCAAGTGAATTATATAATAAAGAATCGGCTCTTGCATAAATAATGTTTCCGTAATTGAACAAAGAGGCATTAACCCCTTGCAATCCGGGTATTGAATCCCATACTAGTCCTAGATTATCTGAATAAAAAAATGTCTGGCTTGAATTACTCGCAAATATGCGCCTCCCTATGTTAAATACTTTATCACTATTGGTTCCTGTTCTCGGAAGATTAGAACTGATATCGTTCCATGTATTTCCATAATTCCCACTTAATAAGACACCGCCAACACCGGCACACAATATTGTATCAGAATTAAAAAATTCCAAATCAGCCGTTGCATTTTGATTGGAATTTGAATGAGTCCATGTTATCCCCTGGTCATTCGAACTGTAAACTCCACCTACCGTCCCAATAAATACTAATGAATCTGAAATTGCCACATCATAGACAGAAAACCAATCTACACCTTTCATTCTCTGTTCCCATGTATGACCTGAATCAGCAGAAAAAAATAATCCGCTTTGAAAAGTTGTCAGATAAAGTACAGAGTCTCGGAATGCGATTTTTTGTCCATTCCCACCAAATGGCCCATTCACTTTTTGCCATTGAGAAAATGATGCCTCAAAAAATAACATAAAAAGAATGAGTAAAAAATATTTCGGTTTCATCTTGTCTTGTTAAAAATCAAAACAAGATAACAAATATTAATTTCCCTGAATTCAATATTGCATCAAAGATGGCGAGTATAAGTAAACAAAAGGCCAATCAATCATTTTCTAATATAAAAAATCGAAATAAACAAAGAGGTCATAGAGTAATAAAGGGAGAAAAAAGAGAACATAACATTTCTCTTTTTTCTCCCTTTATTACTTAGTGTTCCCTGTGTTAAAATAAATCAAAGCGATACCTTCTCCTTAAAGATAACGCTCATCAACGTCTGCCCCACAGCCCGCAACGTATTCGTATCGATCACGTCCATATTATCTGCATGCGTATGCCAGTGTTTTGCAAAACCATTTCGGCTTGAAAGATCGCTGTTGATAATGTCGATTGCCGGAATTCCCATTTCGTTTACATAAACGTGGTCATCTGTAACCCAGCCACCATCCTGATGAAGGAAATAATTACTGTAACCAAGTGACTCTGCGGTCTTCCATACATTTTGTACCACACCACTTGCCCGTTCATACGATAACCCTTCAAATCTAAATTGAGCATTTTTTGCTCCAACCATATCTAACAATATTCCGTAGTTTGCTGTATATCCGGGAACATGTAAATTCTTGGTCCAGTATTGTGTTCCTAAAGCATATGTGTCTTCTGCCTCACTTCCACCACCTTCTTTGCCGTAATCTTCTGCATCAAAAAATATAATGTCAATTCCGATTTCAACTTTATTCAATTTCAACTGACGTGCAATCTCCATAAGAACTCCAACTCCACTTGCTCCGTCATCGGCTCCTAAAATAGGTTTGTCTTTGTCTTTTTCATCTTTGTCTGCCCATGGACGAGTATCCCAGTGCGCAAATAATAAAATGCGATTTTTATTTTGCGGATTAAAAGACGAAATGATATTTCTGAAATTCAGTCTTGTTCCATCATATGCATTGACAATGCCTTTTTGTACGATGACGGTATCGGCCCATGATGCCATCTTTTCTATAAGATAATCGCCGCAGGTGATGTGGCCTTTTGAATTCGGTACACGTGGACCGAAATCACATTGCGCTTTTACAAATGCATAGGCAGAGTCAGCAATAAATTCCGGAACTATAACCTGAGGAATGTTATTTTGTACCGGAGTTTCGACTGGCTTTTCTGTTTTTGTATTGCAGGAAAACAGCAAGGAAATAATTATTGCTATCGGAAGTAGTTTCATTGGCAATTGCTCGGCTTTGATTTTTTTTAACACTAAGACCACTAAGTTTTTAGCACAATCCCGATCGCTATCGGGACACAAGTGGTACTTTTTTCATAAGTGCTCTTGTGACAAATTTTAGTGCCCTTAGTGTTTTATTTTTTATTAAGATACCGTCCAACTTATCTCACCATTCTTCTCATCCTTCAACTGAATATTCAGTTCAAGTAATTGATTGCGGATCTTGTCGCTGGTGGCGAAATCTTTTTTGGCTTTTGCTTCTTTGCGGATGTCGATCAGCAATTGAATCACTCCCGGAAGTTTTCCGTCAGACGTTACTGATTCAACTTTTAAACCAAAAACATCTTCTAAGTATGATTTGAATTTTGCCTGCAATAACTCAATCGTTTTGCCTGCAATTGCATTCAGCCCGATAATTCCTTCTTTGATCGAATTGATCACAGGAACCAGTTCAAACATATTTGCAACAACTTTTGCTGTATTGAAATCATCGTTCATGCATTCATCAAAACCATTGATAAGCTTCAGGACTTTCGTTTCAAGTTCTGCGTCAGCAGCAATAGCATTTGTCGTGCTGAAATTTTTCAACGCTTCATAGGCATCCCACAATCGTTTTAATCCTTTTTCTGATGCCTGCAATGCTTCATTGCTGAAATCTAATGTGCTTCTATAATGTGTTTGCAACATAAAGAAGCGAACAGTCATTGGAGAATAAGCTTTTTCCAAAAGCGGATGATCACCTGTAAATAATTCGCCCGGCAAAAAACCATTGCCTAACGATTTACTCATTCGCGTTCCATTTACCGTAAGCATATTTGTATGCATCCAGTATTTCGCCGGACTGGTATGATAACATGCTTCACTTTGAGCAATTTCATTGGTATGATGCGTAGCAGCAAGATCCATTCCGCCGCCATGAATATCGAACTGTTTGCCTAAATATTTTTCACTCATTGCAGAACATTCAATATGCCAGCCGGGAAAACCACTTCCCCATGGACTTGGCCATTGCATTAAATGTTCAGGCTTTGCTTTTATCCATAATGCAAAATCGAGGCGGCCGCGTTTTTCGTCCTGTCCATCAAGATCGCGTGTGCCTTCTAACAGATCTTCTAGCTTACGGTTAGTAAGAATGCCATACGGTTTTTCTTTGTTGTATTTCTCTACATCAAAATAGATCGTTCCATTCACTTCATAGGCATAACCATTTGCTATGATCTGCTTTGTCATTTCGATCTGCTCGAGAATATGTCCTGTCGCTGTAGGTTCGATCGATGGCGGCATGTTGTTAAACAGATCCATCACCTGATGAAACCCAACCGTATATTTCTGCACGATCTCCATGGGTTCCACCTGTTCGAGACGTGCTTTCTTTGCAAACTTATCGTCACCTTCATCACGGTCGCCTTCTAAATGTCCGGCATCTGTGATGTTGCGTACATACCTTACTTTATATCCAAGATATTTCAGATAACGGTAAATGATATCGAATGAAATAAATGTCCGGCAATTTCCCAGATGAACATCACTATAAACAGTAGGTCCGCAAACATACATTCCGACATAATCAGGAATGATGGTTTCAAAAGTTTCTTTCTCGCGGGTGAGTGTGTTGTATATTTTTAATGACATAGGTGGGTTTAAACTAACTGTTCGAATTACGAATCGGTTATTAATGTTGGTTAATGTTGCAGGTTATAGGTTTCAGGTTGCAACTTGAAACCTGTAACCTCTAACCTGTATCAATTAATAAACGTCAATGATGTTGCACCATTGCCTGAATATGCTGAAGCATATCTTCCGTCATTGATGAAAGATCGAATTCAGGTTTCCAGTTCCAGTCTTTTCTTGCTTCTGTATCATCAATGCTCTTCGGCCAGGAGTCAGCATATTGCTGTCTGACATCAGGCTTATAGGTAATTGTAAATTCAGGAATATGTTTTTTGATCTCTGCTGCAAGTTGTTTTGGAGTAAAACTGATTGCTCCAACATTATAAGAAGAACGGATCTTTACCTGCTCTGCAGTCGCATCCATCAATCCGATCGTTGCCCGTAAGGCATCATGCATATACATCATTGGCAGTTCAGTATTCTCTGACAGGAAGCACTCATAAGTTTTACTTTTTAAGGCTTCATGAAAAATATGTACTGCGTAATCAGTAGTCCCTCCACCAGGCTCTGATTTATAACCGATCAATCCCGGATAACGGATCGAACGAACATCAACGTTGAATTTCCGGAAATAATATTCACACCAGCGTTCACCGGCAAGTTTACTGATACCGTATACCGTAGATGGCTCTGTTACTGTAAACTGTGGAGTGTTCACACGGGGAGTATTCGGACCAAAAACTGCGATTGAGCTTGGCCAGAATAGTTTGAATTTTTCTTCACGGGCAAGTTCAAGGGTTCCTAAGAGACCTTCCATATTCAACCGCCAGGCTGATTTCACTTTTTGCTCAGCAGTCGCACTCAAAAGGGCAGCGAGCAGATAAACCTGTTTTACATTATGTTTACGGATGATCTCGGAAACTTTAACAAAATCCAGGACATCGAGTTGATAAAATGGACCATTGTCCAGAAAACCTTCCGAAGGCATTTTAATATCCGTGGCGATCACATTCGCATCACCATAGATCCGACGGAGCTCTTCTACCAACTCAGAACCGATCTGACCTTTTGCACCTATTACTAAAACTGATTCTTTCATCGCTTTTTGTTTGCCTTGCAAATGTACGTTTTTAGTTATTTGACTGCCCCGCTTTTGTACACTTCAAGTACACTTTTAAGATAATCTGAAAACATTTTTTTACCCTATCTTTCCATCAGATTTATGAAATCCAAGCTCCTGCCTGTTCTTTTGTTTCTGCCACTTTTCTGGATCGGCATAAACAATTCCCTTGACTGGGGCGACGATTATGCGCAGTACCTTTTACAGGCCAGGAACCTGATCGAAGGTCGGGCTCAAACCAATAATGACCTTGTCTTTGCGGAAGGACAATTGCCTTATGCCATCATTGCCTATCCGGTCGGATTTCCCATCTTGCTGGCACCGGTTTACTCCTTTTATCAGCTGAATATTCCACCTTTTTTGATCCTGAATTCAGTGTTTCTCTTGCTAACGTCTCTGCTGCTTTTTGATTATTTAAAACGAACTTTTGATATTAGAACGAGCTTATTGATAGCATTATTTTTTTCTTATAATATCATTTCCATTTTGCTGAAATCCGAGATCCTCTCTGAATTTCCCTTTACATTTGTCTTGCTGACGATCATTTATTTGCTAAAAACCGATCATCGAAAATCCTTTCTGTGGGCCGGGATCTTGGGTGGAATATTGATCTCGATCCGCATTTCGGGCCTGGTCTTATTTCCGGCAATTCTCTGCTGGTTGCTGATCATGCAAAGGCACATCAGCATACAAAAAAGAGTACTCGATTTTGGAATTTTCTTTTCATTGGCGGTGGCCGTATTTCTGCTCCTGAACACTCTTTTGTTCAATATTGAGATCAGCAATTTCTTCTCCTTTTATGCCGGACAGTTTGAGTCAAACCGAATGATGGTCCCTTCCAATTTCTTCGCTTTCTTCGAAAAATTCTCTGCCGTCTTTCTTCCAAATTTCAAATCGGTCCTAATAACAATACCTGTCGTTACTGTTATAGTCGCTGGTTTTTTCAATAAACTGAGAGAAAGACAGCCGGCAGAATGGCTCTTTATTTTTTATCTTTTTCTCATTGCGTTTTATCCGTATTCATCTTCAGGATTGAGATTCATCTATCCCGTTTTACCTTTCATCCTGATCTATTTTGTAAAAGGATTTCAAATCATCTACCGTTTTATATTTTCAAATGACAGGTCGTTTACGGTTTTAACAATCATAATGTGCTGTTCAATTATCATATCTATAAAAGTCCTGAACTCTCTTCCCAAACCTGATGGCCCGTATTCCAGTGACGCTAGAAGTGTATTGAGTTACATCAGAAAAGAAATTCCTGAAGATGCAATTGTTCTCTTTTCCAGAGCCCGGGCAATGAATTTATATGGAGAAAGAAAATCGACTTTCCTTATCCAGAATAAAAATGAAGAACAGAATTTTTCTATCCTGAAAAAACTAAACTGCAATTACATTCTCTATGCAGATGAACGCTCCGGAGCTTTCAATCAGAGTTTACAGGATTTTTTGATCGTCAACCAAACCGAATTTGATACCATCTACAAAGTTGACCGGTATTTACTTTTAAAAATGAAAGCCCCCTCACTACAATGAGAACTTCCACAAAGGTCATTATCGATAAATATGCAGGAAGTTTAATTGTATCGCTGCTAAAAGTTTTCGCAAAAGTTTTTTTCCGGAAGAAAAACTACCCGTCAACGACTCCTGCTTCAATTGTGGTTTGTAAATTTCTTGGTATGGGAAGTATCGTTCAGTCAACACCTTTATTGCAGACTTTCAAAAAGCATTTTCCGGAAGTAAAGATCATTTACCTGTCTTCAGTTTCTAATAAAAGATTTCTCAATCAAATTTCTGTGATCGATGAATTGATACTTATTGATGACAACTCTCTTGTTTCGACTATCATTTCGACATTTTCCGGTATCAGATCACTTGTTTCAAAAAAAGCGGATCTGTTTATTGACCTGGAAACGTATTCACATTTCAGCAAGATCTTTACCATCTTAAGCGGGGCTTCAATAAAACTAGGTCTGGCGAGTCCTCAAAGCAGGAAAGACGATGTTTATACATCTGTTTTTAAATTACACAAAGACCGGCCCGTTTCAGAGTCCTATCTTGAAATGGGCGCTGCTTTCCATACTGACTCTTATATCTCCGAGCTCTATAATTTCCGGAAAAATGAATCGGTAATCCATCTGATCAATGAGCGGTTTAGTCTTGCCTCTTCATATATCATCATTAATCCGAATGCCTCTGATCTTCGGATTGAAAGACGTTGGCCTTCAGAAAAATTTTCTGAACTCACCGCCATGATCGTTGAAAAATTTCCGGAAATGAAGGTAATACTCATTGGATCATCTTCTGAATCCGGATATGTAAATCAGGTTTGGTCAGGTATAAATGAAAAACACAGAAAAAATGTTGTTGACACTTCAGGTCAACTTAGCATAGAAGAACTGATCGCACTTATCAGCGAAACAGAACTGATGATCACCAATGACACAGGTCCGATGCATCTTGCATTTGCGGCTCATCGACCGACGATCGCTTTATTCGGACCGGCCTCACCTATACAATTCGGTAATCATAGTGCCGTTACCGCAATCTATAAAAAGGTGGCCTGTAGTCCTTGTGTACATGACCATATCAAACCACCTTGTCAGGGAAATAACATTTGCATGAAACAGATTGAGGTCAATGAGGTGTATCAGGCAGTTGAAAAAAAAATAAGGTCCAGCCGAATCAATTAAATCAAAGAGTTCATAGAATTTCCAAATCGCACATCGCAGTCTCTGTATTCAGGAAGAGGGATTTCGGGAAAAATCTTCCGTGTGTTTTTTCTCGTGCTGATCCCACAGAACTCGCATATTTGGCGCAAATCAGTGAGAAATAAAGCCCATGTATTTTCATGACCGCTCTTAATTCAGAATGGATTTCCGCAAAAAAAATCCCTAACTTTGATTCTTCTGAAATTTGGCAGAAATGACAATAAATTATCATTTCTGCCGTTTTCAGAATCTCTTGTCAACCTATGAAAAAAAATCTCCTCTTCACGTTAGCGGCTTTTCTGCTTTTCATTTCAACAAATGCCCAGATCGACCCAATTTCGATTGGAAACTGGCGGATGCACATTCCTTACAATAAAGGTATTCAGGTAGCGGAAGATTACCAGGGTCGTATTTATTGTGCAACACAATTCGGAATGTTCAGTTACAACAAATCCAGTGGCGAGTTTGACTTTTTCACAACCCTTAACGGACTTTCCGATAATGAGATCTCGAATATCAGGTTTGACCAGACTACAGATATCCTGCTCATCACGTATCTTAATTCAAACATTGATATTATTCTTCCCGATAAAACCATCATTAATTTACCTGACATCAAACAAAAAAGTATTGTTGGCGGAAAAAAAATCAACAGCATTACATTTATTGATGGAAAGGCTTATCTGGGATGTGAATTTGGAATTGTAATCATTGATCTTAATAAACAAGAAGTAAAAGACACTTATTTCATCGGACCTAACAGCAGCAGCATCAATGTTACCGATGTTGCCTATAATGGAACTGATATTATTGCTACTACTGAAACCGGAATTTACAAAGCAAATTTTTCTGATCCATCAATTTTTAATTACAATGCATGGACTAAAGATCTTTCACTTGCAGAGCCAAATGCGAATTACACTTCTGCTGCTGTTGTTGGAAATAAATTCGTTGTTGTAAAGACAAATCTGGCTATTGAAAAAGATTCTGTTTTTATCTACGACGGAGGCACATGGAATTATTTTATCAATGAAGACTATAAAGGCGCTTATGTTGATGATCACAACGGAAAAATAGTTTATCGTAACGGTTATCGGCTTGCAACTTATGATGAGACGGGTGCACTATATAATCAAATTGAAATCTGGAGCGGAACAAACCTGGATTTCAGAAAAGGTTTTGTGGATGTAGATAACAATTTCTGGGTCGCTGATTTTCGCAATGGGCTTTATGTAAAATATGCCAACGACACTTATCAGATGATCATACCAAATGGTCCCGGTGCCGAATCTGCATATAGCATGCAGGCTTTGCACAATCGATTGTGGGTTGCTTCAGGGTCTGTTGATGGTGATAAA
The DNA here is from genome assembly GCA_049363815.1 of Bacteroidota bacterium. Classification (GTDB taxonomy): domain Bacteria; phylum Bacteroidota; class Bacteroidia; order AKYH767-A; family 2013-40CM-41-45; genus JADKIH01. Next base: position 3,566 of record JBMQEM010000049.1, on the reverse strand, counting down.
CCATTTTTCAATATACAGAATGGAATTTACCGTTTCAAAGACGGAAACTGGAAAACATTTAATCGACTGAATGATTCCATTTACAATCAGGCTTGCTTAATTTCTTCTCCTGCTGTTAGCGCTGTTGCTATCGATCCAAATGATCCGGAACATGTTTACATTGCCAGTTATGGTGTTGGAATTCTTGAATATCAGAATGACAAAGGTATTCGGATATATAATACACTTAATAGTTCATTAGAACATGTAACCGTTTCAGATTCGAATGATATCCGTGTCGGTGGACTGACCTATGATCCGGAAGGAAATCTCTGGGCAGTTACAGGATATACGATCCGAGCAGTTACTGTCAGACGTGCGAGTGACGGAGGATGGTTTACCTACCAGCTCCCTGATCCGAGTCTGATTGACATTGTTTGTTTTAAACCTATCGTTGATGATTACGGCCAGAAATGGTTTATCGGACACAAAGGTGCAAGTAACGGAGCCGGATTATTTGTTATGAAGGAAGGTAGTCTTTTCGATAATTCAGGATTGCAATTAAAACAATATACAAATCTTAAGAACGATGGTGCATTGCCGGATCTGTTTGTCCGCTCACTTGCGAAAGACAAAGACGGCGCAATCTGGATCGGAACTAATCAGGGTGTAGCAGTAGTATACAATCCGGGAAGTGTTTTTGAAGGGACTAATTATGATGCTCAGAAGGTGATCATTGAGCAGGATGGATATGCACAATATCTTCTGGAAACCGAATACGTAAATGCTATTGCTGTTGATGCGGCAAACAGAAAATGGTTTGGAACTGCTAACGGCGGAATATTCCTGATGTCTCCTGACGGAACTAAACAACTGGCAAATTTCAATACTGAAAATTCTCCCCTTCCTTCCAACAATGTTACAGAAATTGCTATCAATGATGTGTCAGGGGAAATCTTTATCGGCACCGACAAAGGTCTGATCAGTTATCAAAGTGATGCTACAGAAGGCGGCGAAGCGTGTGACAGTTACCTTGTTTTTCCAAATCCTGTTCAACACGATTACAATGGCCCGATTGCAATTAAAGGACTTGTAAATAATGCTGATGTAAAAATTACGGATATTGCCGGGAATGTAGTGTACCATACAAAAGCGAATGGCGGACTTGCAGTCTGGAACGGTAAAAATTACAGAGGTGAACGCGCACAGACAGGAGTTTATATTGTCTATGTTTCCAATGAAGACGGAAGTCAGACCTGTACAACTAAAATGATGTTTTCAAGATAATGCTTCATAAGACTCGTGGAATAGTTTTTTCTTATACAGAATATCGTGAGACGAGTCTGATCGTAAAAATTTACACTGAACTTTTCGGAATTCAATCGTACATCGTAAATGGTGTAAGAAAGAAGAATGCAAAATTAAATGTGGGCTGGTTCCAGCCTTTAACACTAGTTGAACTGGTTGTTTATCATAAAGAACGTCATGGCCTGCAACGCATTTCTGAAATTCGTCCGATGCCGCCATTGCGCGATATCCCTTTTGATGTTATTAAAAGCACGATCACCTTATTTCTGAATGAAGTTTTATGCAAAGCGATCAAGGAAGAAGAAGAGAATCAGCTACTGTTCGAATTTTTATTCAACACCATTCAACTTTTTGATGTACAGCAACCGGTATCGAAAGATTTTCACTTGCTATTCCTGATTCGATTGACCCGCCACCTTGGATTTTATCCCATTCAAAATTACAATGCAGATCAGACATGCTTTAACCTGATCGATGGAAAATTTCAGCCTGACATTCCTCTTCATCCTTATTATCTAAATGAAAAATCAGCTTTCAACTTTTCAAACCTCATCCTGCAATCAGCCGACCTTTCAGGAAATCTGAATATTAATTCGGAAGACAAAAAAATTCTTTTGGAGAATATCCTGGAATATTATCGTCTGCACATCTCCGGATTTTTTGGAGTGAAATCTCATAAGGTGCTGGAGCAGGTTTTTGAATAGTGAAGCAGGATTTGTATTTTGAATTAATTTTGCGCTAAAATTTTCCCGCAGATCTTGCAGATAAGGAAATCAATTGCAATATAATTTCTGCGCAAAATCTGCAGGATGTGCGAGATCGATGTACAAATAATATGCGAAAATCTGCGTATTTTAACACCTAGATATATATATGTAATTTTTCAGCAAGCCTTTAGATAATTTTTTTCTCCCGCAGATCCCGCAGATAAAGGCGCAGATAAAAGCGCAGATCTTGTGTTCCAAATATTCAATGCTATTGCAAGAAAAACGACATGATAAAATTTCGACGAACACTATCTGCGGATTTATCTGCGCCTTTATCTGCGGGATCTGCGGGAGATTTTCTAGCCCCTTTTTCCGAAGACCCACTCAATTCATAGAATTTGCAAATTTTAACTAGTCATGAATCTTAAAAAAAAAACCTATTTTCACTCTCGATAAACTCACAAAACCCACCACTATGAAAAAATCATTTACACACACATCTCTGACTTTCATTCTACTATTCTTCTGCTTCACAAATGTTAATGCACAATGGCAACAAACCAATGGACCATTTGGCGGAGTTATTTCTGCAATTGAATCCGATGGTACATACCTGTATGCTTCTTGCCGGGGCGGAGGGTTGTACAGGTCCGATGATAATGGCCTAACATGGCCCAATCACTTTTTCGATGGTGTCTATTTTTCATTCACCGATCTTTTAGCAGATGGATCAAAACTTTATGGTGCATGTAACAATGGCTTTGCAATTTCAATTGACAATGGAATGACCTGGAATATCAACAATACAGGAATTACTTCAACTTCCAATTGTTTGCTTAAAAACGGCTCAAATCTTTTTACAGGAACACTTGGCGGTGGAATATTTGTTTCAGGTGACGATGGTACAACATGGACACCTGCAGGCACCGGAATTACAGCAAGTAATATCCATTGTTTACTACTCGACGGAACAGATATTTACGCCGGAACTGAAGATGGCGTGTTTAAATCTGATGATAACGGATTAACATGGAATGCTGCAAGTAATGGACTACCTGTTGGATGTACAGTAAAAAGTATTACTTCAGTCACTGGTTCAATATTTATAGGAGTTGACAGCTATGGAGTTTACCAGTCGGATGATAATGGCGCTAACTGGAATATCACAGGTACAGGAATTCCTCCATCAGCTTATTATTATAATACGATGTACTCGAAAGGGTCAGATGTTTACGTCGGAATTTATGGACTTGGGATCTATAAGACGGTTGACAATGGAGCAACCTGGACAGATGCAAATTCTGGAATTTCAAATTTCTATCCTTTGAGCTCTGCAACATTTGGGACCGATCTTTATCTGGGAACCGAAGCAGGATTTTTTATGTCTGGCGATGATGGTGCAAACTGGGCACTCAAAGTTGAAGGAATGAAAGGAAGTTATATTACTTCGCTTAATTATAATGGTTCTGTGATCATTGCAACTTCTAATGGCGGTGGTTTGTTTACTTCTTCAAATGGAGGAACAGACTGGAATACTGCGAATAATGGTTTCTCTGAATTTGAGCAACAGGT
>JBMQEM010000048.1:0-8485 GCA_049363815.1 Bacteroidota bacterium | reverse complement strand
TATCACAATAAGTTGTAGAACAACTATCAGTGAATGTAATTGTCAGACAGACCAAAGCATAACCGGTAAAATTGTAAGAGTGCGTTGGTTGTTGCGCAGGCGATGAAGTACCATCACCAAATGTCCATAAAAAATTCACAACGTTCGCTGAACTGGTATAAGTTGGTAAAAACTCCAACACAGTTCCGGTTGAATCATAATTTACAGTAAAGGCTGATGAACATTGCGCCTTCGACGAAACTTGTCCGCCGAGTACGAAAAGCATTAACGCAAATGCTATTCGTTTTAGATTGTTTAGTTGACTTCTTTTCATAATAATTTAATTTTTTGGGGGTTAGGAAAATGTTTTATTGAAATTATAGTACAAATGTATATTTCACTTCAGATGAGGAAAACAAAAATCAAAATAATCATACCTATTCATAGTATGTTACTTCTCTATTTTTTACACATAATATGTATTTTTACGCAATTTTGCCATTATTTTGATTAATTTTGACTTAAATTTCGCACCAATTCAAAGAATATAATTTAGTCAATAATTTTACGTTCGGATTCTAAATTTATCTTTGCACCTCTATGATTAAAAAGCTCCTGCCCTTTGCTCTGTTTTTTGGATTGATCAGCACCTTTCTGTTTTCTTGTAAGAAAGACGAATTTGAAACTTCAGGAAATGTACAGCTAACATTTTCGGAAGACACTATTATGTTTGATACAGTCTTTACTTCAGTCGGAAGCGCAACGGAAGTCTTTACAGTTTACAATACGGAAGATAAAGCCATTCTTATTTCATCTTTACGATTAGCAAATGGACAAGCATCTGACTTTCGTTTGAATGTGGATGGAATGCCGGGGAAAGCTTTTACTGATGTAGAGATTGGCGCCAATGATAGCATCTTTATTTTTGTAGAAGTTACAGTTGATCCCAATAATCAGAATACTCCACTTGTAATTACTGATTCCATTATTTTCGAAACAAATGGAAATATTCAGGATCTTGATCTGGTGGCCTGGGGACAGGACGCTTATTTCCATCGGCCGGACCCCAATTCAAGGAGCTTTCCTTTATTCGCTCTTAACTGCAATGAAGTATGGAATAACGATAAACCTCATGTTATTTATGGTTATGCCGCAGTTGATTCCGGTTGCACATTAACAATTAATGCCGGCACACAAGTTCATCTTCATCCCGGATCAATTTTACTTGTATTAGAAGACGCAAGTTTATATGTAAATGGAACAGTGACAGAAAAAGTTGTCATTCAGGGTGACAGATTACATTCTGATTATGCCGATGTACCCGGGCAGTGGGACCGAATATATATTGCACCCGGTTCAAAAAACTCTTATATAAAAAATGCAATCATAAAAAATGGAAGCATTGGATTACAAGTTGATTCTTTTGCTACTCCTTCCGACTCTTGCCTTTACCTTGAAAATACAATTGTAAAAAACATGTCAAACTATGCATTACTGCTGCAAGGCAGTATTGTGTCTGCATACAATTGTGTCTTTGCAAATTGTGGGGGCTCAGTTTTAAATATTCGCTTTGGCGGAAACTATAAATTTTACCAAAGTACATTCGCAAATTTCTGGGACAATGGTACGCGGCAGGACCCTGTTATATTCATGAACAATTATTACACAGCGGTCAGGCCCTTGAATTCTTATTTCGGGAATTGTATTGTTTACGGAAACAATGATCAGGAAATAGGACTCGACTCTCTGCCAATGAGTAATCAATTCAATTTTTATTTCGACAATGCTTTGCTGAAGGTTGAAAATGATTTTTCAACTTCAAGTTCATTCCACTATAATGGTATTGTCCGGGCAACTTCGAATTTTAACAACCCCGGCTTCGCAGATATCGGAAATAATATTTACAAATTAGATTCTATTAATAGTTCAGCCCTTGAAAAGGGAAGTATGTCTGTTGTAAATGCTTTCCCTTCCGTACTCAATTTTGACCTGGAAGGTAATGCCCGTCCTCAACGCCTACTACCGGATCTGGGTGCCTACGAACGACAATAATCAATGTCATTACTTTTTTCAACTGCCTACCTCCCACCGGTAAAATATATTATGCTTGCCATTCAGAATGGAAAGATCACTATTGATGCTCATGAGCATTTTGTAAAGCAATCATATCGCAGCCGATGTTCCATTTACGGTCCTAATGGCAAACAAGATCTGATCATTCCTGTCGTTCATGCAGATCTGTTTACACTTCCAATTAAAGATGTAAAGATCCATAATGAATCCCGATGGCAGACCATTCACTGGCGATCTCTCGAAGCTGCATACAAAAACTCTCCCTTCTTCGAATATTACGAAGATGACTTACGGCCATTCTACGAAAAAAAATACGAAAATCTTTTCAATTTCAATCTTGATCTCTTACAAACCATCTTTAAAATAAAAAAAGCAAAAGTCGAGATCTGTATCACTGAAAAATACGAAGCTTTATACCCGGAATTGAAAGACTTACGAAATTATTTTCATCCGAAGAATAATTTTGAATCTGTCGGAACCTACCACCAGGTGTTTGCTGACAAACATGGGTTCATTGACCGGCTCTCCTACCTTGACTATTTGTTCAACGAGTATACGGGACTCTGAGGACTACCGGGACTCTGTCACAAATTGAGAGTATCCTGTGGAACCAGGTCAGAGGCCTGATAGGCTCACAACGACAACACCTCTGCAATCTTCAACAACTGATACGGAAACTCTTTTTTTCCATTCACCACATCAGAGTAAGAAGTAAATACGATCTGATCATTTATTACTCCGGCCATTTCATTGGTTCTTCCTTCAAGCAAACCTTCAACAGCAGCAACGCCTAAGCGGCTTGCCAGCACTCTGTCAGCACAAGTGGGCGTTCCTCCTCTTTGCATATGTCCAAGTACACTCACACGTGTATCATACTGATTGAATCTTGCCTTTACCTCTTTAGCGATCTCGTATGCACCACCGGCAACATCTCCTTCGGCAACGATAACGATCATCGACGATTTTTTTCTTTCCCAGCCGCGATCCAGGATTTTAACGATCTGTTCGATCTTGGTCTCTGTCTCCGGAATTAATACTGCTTCAGCACCACTGGCAATACCACTATAAATGGCAATCATTCCGGCATCTCTTCCCATTACTTCAATAAAAAATAAACGGTTATGTGAGGCAGCTGTATCCCTGATCTTATCGACGACTTCAACGACTGTATTCAGTGCAGTATCAAAACCAATCGCTGAATCCGTACCGAAAATATCATTGTCAATTGTTTTTGGAATCCCGATGGATGGAATCGGAAATTCTCTGCTGAATTGCTCAATACCTCTGAATGAACCATCACCACCAATGACAACCAGTGCTTCAATTCCTTCATTTGCCAAATTCTCATACGCTTTTGTTCTTCCTTCTGTTGTTTTAAAGGCTTCACTTCTTGCTGTTTTGAGAATTGTACCACCTCGCTGCAGGATATTGCTTACACTATGTGAAACCAAAGGCATAAAATCACCTTTTATCATTCCTTCATAGCCTTTCATTATTCCGGTCACTTCCACTCCATGAAATACCGCTGTTCTCACAACAGCACGGATGGCAGCGTTCAATCCGGGACAATCTCCTCCTGTGGTAACTACTCCTATCTTTTTATACGGCTTCATTATTTTCATCCTTGATCTTGTGAATTTTTTTTGTCCCCCGGTAAAGTTCATACTTCAACATCCTGCATTCAAGTGCACCATTATAGAGTTGAATCTTCGCAGTTGAATGCAAACCAATATTTTTTGCAGCATCTTTATTTGCAGTCAAAACCCAGGCTGTACTTCCTGAATATTTTGATTTAAGCTGATCTCCGATGTTCTTATAGAGCCTGAAAAGATCATCATCAGTGATCCTTCCACCATACGGCGGATTGGTCACAATTGTCTGAACTGTTTCTTTTGGAGTATAATCTTCAAATGGCATTGCATGAAAATCGATATCATTCAACACACCTGCTTCTTTTGCATTTTCAGTTGCATTGCGGATTGCCTGGTGAGATTTATCAATTCCAGTTATTGAAAAATCAAGCTTTGGTTTTTCATTTTGCTTAGCTTCATCGAGCAAAGTCTTCCAGAGATCTGCATCGTAATCGTTCCATCTTTCAAAACCAAATTCATTCCTGAAAATTCCCGGAGCTATATTTCTAGCCATCATTGCTGCTTCAATTACAAGCGTCCCGCTTCCGCACATGAGGTCGGTGAAATTGCTGGCTCTGTCCCATTTGCTTAACATGATCATTCCGGCTCCAAGTGTTTCGTTCAATGGCGCTTCACCTTGCTGCGAACGATAGCCTCTTTTATGCAGTGAATCACCTGAACTGTCTAGTGATACTGAAGCTACATTCTGATGGATATGAATGTTGATCCTGACTTTTGGAAAGCGAAGATCAACATTTGGTCTTTCACCGGTCTTATCACGGAACTGATCAACGATTGCATCTTTGGTCTTAAGAGAAATGTACAAAGTATGCGTCAAGGTTGAATAGGATGTGACAGCATCAACAGCAAGTGAATCTTTTTCTGTCAGATATTCACTCCAGTCGATCTTTTTAATTTCATCGTAAAGTTGCTGCTCATTACCGGCCGGGAATGTTTTTATAGGTCTCAGAATTCTTAGAGCAAGTCGGCTATACAAATTAGCACGGTACATCGTTTCCAGATTCCCTTCGAAATGCACGATCCGCGTACCTTTCTTTAAATTGATCGCTCCAACATTGTTTAGTTCTTCAACTAATAAGTCTTCAAAACCAAAAGAGGTTTTTGCAGACATTGGAAATTTGTCGTTTTGTTTTGTCATTCAATTAGCCCTTCGTCAGCCATCCTTTTTTATAAAAGAAAATGATCTGACCTATTACAATTAATACCATTACTCCGCATACAATAATGTATCCATGCGGTGAATACAATTCCGGCATATTCAGAGGAAAGAATTTCCCCGTCTCCGGATCTACCCGTGAAAAATTCATTCCATATAATCCTACAATAAAGGTAAGCGGAATGAAGATCGTTGAAATGATCGTCAGCACCTTCATCACCTGATTCATCTTGAAACTGACAGATGAATGATATACATCCATCAATGATGCTGTGATCTCTTTATAACTTTCAATCAGATCCAATAACTGAATACAATGATCATATGAATCTCTGAAATATACTTTTGTTGATTCTGAAATTTCACTGAACGATGACCGGATTATGTCATTCATTTTATCCCGTTCACTCCAGATGATCCTTCTTAATACAACCAGTTCCCTTTTAATCTCCAGAACCTTATTCAATGATTCCCGTGTCGGATTGGAGATCAGTTCATCCTGCAACTCATCAAGTTTGTCACCCGTCTTTTCAAGAACCGGATAAAAATTATCAATTGCAATATCCATCAAAGAATAAGCCAGGTAGTCAGGTCCCGATCTCCGCATATTACCTTTTCCATGACGGATTCTCTCCCGTATTGGTTCAAGGTCATCTTCATACCTATCCTGAATGGTTATCACGAAATTTGAACCAAGAAACAAGCTCAATTGATCATTGTTTAAAAAGCCTTGCTTCTCAGAAATGATCCTTGAAATAAAAAAAAGATGATCCTTGAACTCTTCTGCTTTCGGCCGCTGATAAACATTGACCACATCTTCCATTTGTAACCGGTGTATCCCAAAACAATCGGCTAGTTGCTCAAGAAAATTCTTGTTCCCAAATCCTTTAATATCGAACCAGTGACAATGATCCGGAAAGGAATTCAACTGGTTTCTGATATCGGAAACCCCTGACAACTCCCTTTCAAAATACTCATTCTGATTGTAATAAAACGATTTAATTTTCAGATCAAGAGCATCTGAAGGAATCACTATTGCACCAGGAGCTGTTCCCGGTGGAGAATGCCTTACCTTCCTTGCCTTTACTCTGTGATTTGGTCTTTTCATTATTTTGATTGAAATCTTTCGAATGCTTAAAAGTAAAACATAGTTTTGGATAATTGACCTGCATATCAAAGAGTTTTCAAATACTACAGTTTCATCTCTGACGCAATCAAAATGAAGCAAATACAGAAGAATTTTACTATAAAAAAATAAAAAAATACTCCAGTGTATAAAGTTGGAAACAACTGTGAAACTGCCGGGTTACAATCAGAAATTTAGCTAAATTAGCCTCTGAATATGAGTGATAGTATTACCAAAGCCAAACCTGTCGTAGTTGAATCCGGAGAAACCAAAGAATGGTTCGAAACCTGGTTCGATTCACCTTATTACCATATTTTATACAAAGACCGCGATGAAAAAGAAGCCGAACTTTTTCTTGATCATCTCATTTCATTTCTTTCCCTAAAAGTAGATTCAAGAATTCTGGATGTTGCCTGTGGTAAAGGCCGGCACTCTATATATCTGAATAAAAAAGGATTTATTGTAACGGGTTATGATCTCTCTGAGGAAAGCATTTCCTACGACAAGCAATTTGAAAACGATCGTCTTGAATTTTACCTTCATGATATGCGTGAAATATTCCGGTCAAATTATTATGATGTTGTTGTTAACCTATTCAGTAGTTTCGGATACTTTGAAAAGGAACGTGATAATGTCAGATGTCTCATCTCGCATGCCACTGCATTGAAACCGGATGGTATCTTTATTTTCGATTATTTCAATTGCAATAAGATCGTTTCTTCAGGTGAAGTGACACTGGAGAAAAAAGTTGATGGGATCAATTTCCATATTCAGAAAAGGGTAGATGGAAACAGCATTCATAAAAAAATCGATTTCACAGACAAAGGGAATCAGTTTCATTTTGAAGAAAGATTGATGCTCTTTAGCCAGAAAGACCTGTTGCGATTTTTCGACAAGGCCGGACTTCATGTCCTTGATACTTTTGGAAATTATGATCTCGTTCCTTTTGATCAGGAGAATTCAGATCGTTTGATTATTATAGCGAAAAAAAAATCAAGTTAGTATGCCACTCTACGCTTACCTGCTTCTCTTCGGAACGATCGTTTTAAGTGGTCTGTCTTTTTTCGCATTTAAGACTGTTGGAGCAAAGCAATTAAAATTACTTCTTTCATTCAGCGGCTCCTATCTTTTTGCACTCACTGTGCTTCATCTTATCCCTGATGTTTATCACAATGGTGATCATTCCATTGGTATATTCATTTTCATCGGATTCTTTCTTCAGATCTGTCTGGAATTTTTCTCAGAAGGAATTGAGCATGGACATATCCATGTACACAAACATCAGAATGCGGCTTTCCCTTTGGGCATGATGCTCGGACTTTGCCTGCATAGCTTTCTGGAAGGAATGCCGTTGATCCAGAAATTTCAGGAATCAAGTACTCAACGTTCTTTACTGACAGGGATTATCCTGCATCATATTCCGGTTGCTGTTGCTTTGATGAGTATGCTGATGCAATCAGGCGTAAAAAAACTGACTGCAATTTCCTTCCTCGTAATATTTGCTGCAATGGCTCCTGCGGGTGCTTTGAGCAGTTATTTACTCAGTACCGGCGACATTGAAAATCTGCCACGTTTTTTCAATCAAATGATGGCTGTTGTGATCGGGATCTTTTTACATATCTCAACAACCATCTTATTTGAAACGTATGAGCAACACAGGTTCAATTATTTGAAACTGCTGATCATTTTGCTTGGTGGACTTTTAGCCTTTCTTTCATAGCGGTAATAGTCATCTCAGGTTAACAAATAAACACTAAGACCACTAATTTTTCTTCTTTTATGCTGTTTATCATTCTTTTTTAAGGTCGTGATTTAGTACCTTTGCAAAAAATCTGAATTTTAATTAACGAAATTTATGTCACTAGTAGGAAAAAAAGCCCCATCATTCAAAGCTAAAGCTGTTGCTTTCGGCGATCAATTCATTAACGACTTTACACTGGATTCTTATCTGGGTAAAAAAGATGTAATATTCTTTTTCTATCCGAAAGATTTCACTTTCGTTTGTCCAACAGAACTTCATGCATTTCAGGAGAAATTAGCAGAATTCGAAAAAAGAAATGTAGCTGTTGTAGCATGTTCTACAGATACTGAACAATCACATTGGGGCTGGTTACAGGTTCCAAAAAATCAAGGTGGTATCAAAGGTGTTACTTATCCGATCGTTGCTGATACTACAAAAACAATTGCCATCAATTACGGTGTTCTTTCAGGAGAATACGAATACAACGACGAAGGACAATTAACTGCTACCGGTCCGATGATCGCTTTCCGCGGATTATTCCTTATCGACAAAACCGGAAAGGTTCGTCATGAGTTGATCAACGATCTTCCATTAGGAAGAAATGTTGACGAAGCACTCCGTATGGTTGACGCTCTTCAATTCTTCGAAGAAAATGGCGAAGTCTGCCCCGCAAATTGGACCAAAGGCCATGAAGGTATGAAAGAGTCGCATGAAGGTGTAGCCGAATACCTTTCTAAGAACTAGAAAGAAATGAAGTG
>JBMQEM010000047.1:0-8528 GCA_049363815.1 Bacteroidota bacterium | reverse complement strand
TTCCTGGATCCGGAAGTACTCAGAGATCAATGGTTGAATGATCCGCCATTGATCGTATCGAAGATTATCGATCAGTACCATAAAGACCGGTTCATTTCCTGCGGAGTCGGCAGCAGGAAGAATTTTTTTCTTCATTAACTGATGAGACATAACTGGAGTAGTCGTTGCATCAGGATTTTTGAGCCAACCCAGATAATTATTCTCGATGAACTTTGAAAAAAGTGTATTCGCTTCACTCTTTTGAGCCGTGAGGATCTCATACATGCTGTCATCTGAAGAACGTTTCAATTCAAGTTCCCAGTAGACCAGGCGGCGATAGACTTCTGCCCATTCTTTCCAGCTTAGTTTATCACTTAACGACATTCCGATATTTCTGAATTCCTGCTGATAATCGGCGGCAGTTTTCTCACTGATTAGTCGCCTGTTTTCAAGATTCTTTTTTAAGGAAAGAAGGATCTGATTCGGATTCACCGGTTTGATAAGATAATCAGCGATCTTACTTCCAATCGCTTGTTCCATGATATGCTCTTCTTCACTTTTTGTGATCATAACAACAGGAACTTCCGGCTTAAGATTTTTCAGTTTTGCCAGTGTTTCAATACCGGAGATCCCGGGCATATTTTCATCCAGAAAAACAATATCAAAATTCTTGGTTTTAAATTGTTCGATGGCACCATCACCATTATTTGCTGTAGCGACTTCATATCCCTTCTCCTGCAGGAAAAGAATGTGTGGTTTCAAAAGATCTATTTCATCATCTGCCCAAAGTATTGAGATTTTATCCATAATTTCGATTGCTGTTTCGCTTGTGCGATTTCTCTCAAAGTTAGCAAAGTTGTTTCTATTCATGCCGTGTTTTATTTTAATGCTGTGAAATTTTTTAACAGCGATTTACAAGGACTTTAACGAAATAACTTTTTTTATATTGGACCGTGATTTTATGGATTGCTGGTTTACATGGAAAATAATGTCGTTTGATTTTAGTAATAATAGTATTGGTAATCTATTGCTGTGAGCATTAATAGAATAACTCAAGTAATTCAATATACTGATATCATTGTAATTAATTTGCCAACAGTTCCTTGCATTCCACAAATCGATTTAGTCCAGGTCAAAATCCCTATCCACCTGTACCTCCCGATAATCCGATAATCCAGTATTCCAGCAATCCAGTAATCCAGCAATCCATTTAATCCCGGTCAAAATCCCAGTCAAATTTATCCCGGTCAAAATAATCCTTCCCCGTAATCCATAAATCCATTAAATCCCGATTATATTTGTGCCTTTATAGACCATTATGCAATCAAAGTCAGGTAACCTGAAAATCGTAAATGACCCCATCTACGGCTTTATAAAATTTCCTTATAAATCAGTTTTTGATCTAATTGAACACCCTTATTTTCAGCGGTTACGACGAATCAGGCAATTGGGGATGACACATCTGGTTTACCCTGGTGCACATCATACAAGATTTCATCATGCATTAGGGGCAATGTACCTGATGACCGAAGCAATAGAAGTTCTAAGAAGCAAAGGTCATGATATTAGCGAGGAGGAAGCAGAAGCTGTTACAATTGCCATTCTCCTGCACGATATTGGACACGGTCCTTTTAGCCATGCTCTTGAAGATTCAATTGTGCGTTCTGTACACCACGAAGAGATTTCCGCATTATTGATGGATCAATTGAATAAGGTATTCAACGGAAAGCTTGAACTCGCCATCAAGATCTTCAGAAATCAGTATTCAAAAAAATTTTTACATCAGTTGGTCTCCAGTCAACTGGACATGGACAGACTGGATTATCTGAATCGCGATAGTTTTTTTACAGGAGTTTCTGAAGGTGTAATTTCAAGTGAACGAATAATAAAAATGCTGGAGATTCATAATGATGAACTGGCAATAGAAGCTAAAGGAATTTACTCTATTGAAAAATTTCTGGTAGCACGCAGATTAATGTACTGGCAGGTTTACCTACACAAAACAGTTGTCAGCGCAGAAGTTCTTCTGATCAATATTCTGAAAAGGGCAAAAGAAATTTCACATTCAGGGAAACAACTTTTTGCCACTCCGGCACTCAATTTCTTTTTGAATAATGAAGTAACCAGATCTGATTTTGAAAGAGATGAAAAGATACTCGAATTATTTACTCAGCTCGACGATAGTGATATCGGAACTTCTATAAAAGTCTGGTCAAGGTGCGACGATAAGATCTTAAGTGAATTATGCTCAAGGATGATAAACCGGAAATTGTTCAAGATCCTTTTGCAGAACGAACCGTTTGATCGTTTGCAGGTTGAAAAAACCAAGGCTGCTATCAAAGAAAGATATAAGTTGAATGACGATGAGATCCGGTATTTTTTTCTGGAAGGAAAACTGATCAATAATGCCTATCAATCCGGGTTTGATAAGATCAATATTTTATACAAAGACGGCACGGTAAGGGACATTGTCGAAGCCGCTGATACATTAAACATCAAGGTACTGAGTGAACCAGTTGAAAAGTACTATTTATGCTACCCGAAACTTGAAGTATAAATATTTAAGAATAATAAAATAAATCGACCGGTTTTAAGTTATAAAGTGTTGAAATGAAGTCATTTTGCCACTTTTGACTCGTATCACTTTAATAGCTACATTCGTATCCTCAAAAATCAAACATATGGAGTTTACAGCCAGGCAAATAGCGGACTTATTAAAAGGGAAGATTGAAGGGAAAGAAGACGCAAAAGTTTCTCGTCTGGATAAGATCGAAGAAGGTGCTGAAGGCGGCCTGACTTTTTTAGCCAATCCGAAATACACCCCATTTATCTATAACACCAAAGCATCGGTTGTTATTGTTGATCATACTTTTGTTGCTGAACAACCCGTGACTGCTACTCTTGTGAGAGTAGAAAACGCTTATCAGAGTTTTGTGCAGCTTTTAGAGATCTACAATCAGATACAACGTGATAAAAAAGGAATAGAACAACCGAGTTTCATATCTCCATCTGCAAAGATCGGACAGGACATTTATATCGGTGCATTTGCTTATATCGGCAACAATGTCAAGGTTGGGAATAACGTAAAGATCTATCCACAGGTTTATATTGGTGACAATGTAACCATAGGTGATAACACAACACTTTTTGCAGGCGCAAGAGTATATTCAGATTGTGTAATAGGAAAAGATTGTACTATACACTCAGGAACAATCATAGGAGCTGATGGATTCGGATTTACTCCTAATTCAGCAAATCAGTATAACAAGGTTGCGCAGATCGGAAATGTAATACTTGAGGATCATGTGGATGTAGGAGCAAATACCACTATCGACAGAGCAACTCTCGGATCAACGATCATTCATAAAGGTGTCAAACTTGACAACCTGATCCAGATCGCACATAATGTTGAGATTGGAGAGAACACAGTTATAGCTGCACAGACCGGAGTAGCAGGTTCCACAAAGATTGGGAAAGATTGTATGATCGGTGGTCAGGTGGGTATTGTAGGACATATTACCATCGCTGATAAAGTTAAGATAGCTGCGCAATCAGGAATAGGGTCAAGTATCACAAATGAAGGAGAAATCCTTCAAGGGTCTCCGGCATTTGGTATCGGTGATTACAAGCGAACATACGTTGTATTCAGAAAACTTCCGGCTTTGGAAAAAAGGATCCAGGAATTAGAACAAATGATCTCCGATCTAAAGCAGATACCATCTTAAACTTATTTTGAATTTCATTTCCTCAGAAATGAAGCTCTTTTGATTCTCCTTTTTTCTCTGTCTGATCCATGCCTATTTTTTGGTGCATTATTAGTTGATTCTTTCGTTTTTTGCGAAATTTAGCATATTGATCTTCCTTAATCATCGTAGGTTCATAAAATCTCACGATTTCATTATCAAAGTAGGCGGCTTTTTCAGAAATAGGTTTATTTTTGACAACTTTTGAACAAATCGGGCTTTAACTGTTCGATTCCAGATTCTAGATAAAATGGCTGAAAATCAAACGCTTGTTGAACCTAATGTAATTCAGGCTGTAAAGACTGAAGAAGAGACTCCCATGCAGACGACACTAAAGCATGAGGTCACTGTTTCAGGAGTGGGATTACATACAGGAGCAAATGTGAACCTGACCTTCAAACCTGCACCTGAAAATCATGGCTATGTTTTCAAACGAACAGATCTGCTTGGTCAACCAATTGTTGAGGCAGATGTCGATAATGTTACCGATACAGACAGGGGAACAACGATAAGTAAAAATGGAGCGAGAGTCAGTACGATCGAACATGTGCTGGCAGCGCTTGCAGGTATGGAGATCGATAATATCCTGATGGAAATCGATGGACCTGAAGTACCGATCATGGATGGAAGTTCAAGACCATTTATGGATCTCTTCGAAAAAGTTGGAAAGGTTGATCAGAAAGAGGAGCGTCATTATTATTCTTTGAGTGAAAATATCACTTACGAAGATCCGAAACGTAAGACAGAAATGCTTGCTGTACCAAGTGATGATTTTCGCATCACTGTAATGGTTGATTACAACAGTGACTTGTTAGGTACACAGCATGCCATCCTTTATAACATCAGGGAGTTTAAAGAAGAGATCAGTGATAGCAGAACTTTTTGTTTCCTTCACGAACTTGAAATGTTATTGGAGCATAACCTGATCAAAGGTGGCGATATCAATAATGCAATTGTAGTCGTCGATAAACCGGTATCAGAAGAAAAGCTTGCTCACCTTGCGAAAGTCTTTAATAAGGAAAAGGTGACAGCTGAGCGTGGCTTTCTGAATAATGTAAAGTTGCGTTTTTCAAATGAACCTGCCAGACATAAACTTCTGGATATAGTAGGGGATCTTGCCCTTGTGGGTGCTCCCTTAAAAGGTCACATCCTTGCGGCTCGTCCCGGCCATGTTGCCAATGTAGAGTTTGCAAGAAAGATTAAAGCACTGATGAAGCGTGATCGTTTTAAAGAACGCGCTCCGAAATATGATCCCTCGGAAAAACCTTTGCTTGATATAAATGGTGTGATGAAATTCCTTCCGCACCGTGCACCTTTTTTATTCGTTGACAAGATCATTGAGTTAAGTGATAAGCATGTAGTGGGTGTAAAGAATGTGACGATGAATGAATGGTTTTTCCCCGGGCATTTTCCCGGTGCTCCTGTTTTCCCAGGAGTAATTCAGATCGAAGCAATGGCTCAGGTGGGTGGAATTCTTGTTTTGAATTCTGTTCCTGATCCGGAGAATTATCTTACCTATTTCATGAAGATCGACAATACCAAATTCAGGGATATGGTCTCGCCCGGAGATACAATTATTTTTCATCTTGAATTGATCACTCCGATCCGTCGGGGAATTTGTCATATGAAAGGAAAAGCATTTGTCGGGAATAAAGTAGTAATGGAATCTGAAATGATGGCGCAGATCGTTCGGCGCGATAAAAAATAATCGCCACCGGCTAATGAGTAACCTTGTAAGTATCCATCCCAACGCTGTCATTGGAAAGAATGTCGTCATTGATCCTTTTACAATGATCCATGATAATGTTGTTATAGGCGAAGGAACATGGATCGGAAGTAATGTCACGATTTTTCCGGGAGCCCGGATTGGAAAGAATTGCAAGATCTTCCCGGGTGCTGTTATTTCAGCTGTGCCGCAAGATCTGAAGTTTTCTGGAGAGCCTACTACAGCAGAGATCGGCGACAATACCGTGATCCGCGAATTTGTTACCATTAATCGTGGGACCAAGGCGTTGGGGAAAACAATAGTTGGCAGTGACAATCTTTTAATGGCATATGTACATGTTGCTCACGATTGCATTGTAGGGAATCATTGTATCCTGGCAAATGGAGCGACACTTGCCGGACATATTACCATTGATGATTTTGCGATCATAGGTGGATTGTCTGCTGTACATCAGTTTGTTCATATTGGTTCACACGTAATGATCAGCGGAGGATCCCTTGTAAGAAAGGATGTTCCGCCGTATGTAAAAGCAGCACATGAGCCTCTGTCATATGTTGGAATTAATTCAGTAGGCTTACGTCGCCGTGGTTTTTCTACTGAAACCATTACAGAGATCCAGAACATATACAGGATCTTATTTGTAAAAGGTCTCAGTAATTCACATGCTTTGGAAGAAGTCAGTAAAGAAATTGCCCAGAGTACTGAGCGTGATATCATCGTGGATTTCATCCGTAAATCCGAAAGAGGGATCATGAAAGGGTATAGTCGTGGAGAAGATTAATGACATCCTGTGACCATAACTTTAAATAAAGCAGGAAAGAAATTTTATCGGGAGTGGATCTTCAGAAATCTTGATCTTACTCTCGAAGCCGGTTCAAAATGGGTGATACTGGGACCGAATGGTTCCGGTAAATCAACACTTTTACAGATTCTTTCCGGAGCTACAGGGCTGACTGAGGGAGAAATTAAATTTCATTCAGCCAGCAAGGAGATTCCTGTTGAAGAAATTTTTCACTCAATTTCAATTTCTGCTCCCTATCTGGAATTGATAGAAGAATTTACGCTCGAAGAGATCATTCATTTTCATTTTAAGTTCAAGAAACCGAAGAATAATTTAACGGAAGCGGAGGTTTTGAATTTATCCGGACTGGAGTCAAAGAAGGATAAAGTGTTTAAGTTCTTTTCTTCTGGAATGAAGCAACGAATCAAACTGACACTTGCTATTTTATCTGATACTTCTATTCTTTTTCTGGATGAACCATGCAGTAACCTTGACAGCGAAGTGGTGAAATGGTATCAGGAAATGATTCGTGTGTATGCAATGGACAGAACGATCATTGTAGCTTCCAATAATCAGAAGGAAGAATTTGGCTTTTGTGATAAGAAACTATCAATTGATGATCTGAAATGACTTCAATGGAAATTTTTATTAAAGAAGAATCCGAATTGGCTTTAGCAGCAAAGTCACTTATAGATTTTGCAGGAGCAGTGAAGGTTTGGATCTTTAAGGGAGAGATGGGAGCAGGTAAAACCACATTTATCAGGTACATCTGCCGGCAATTGGAGGTTGTTGAAAATGTAAGTAGTCCGACCTTCTCGATCATTAATGAATATTCACGTAAAAACGGTGAATTGGTCTATCATTTCGACTTTTATCGTATTGAAAAGGTGCAGGAAGCTGTTGATATCGGTTGTGAAGAATATTTTTACAGTGGGAACATTTGTTTGGTTGAATGGCCGGAAAAAATTTTAAATTTATTGCCTGAACCAAAAGTTGAAGTCACTATCGTTTCTGATGGTGTAAACAGAAAGATTAGATTTTCACATGATTGAAAGAAAAGTCAGTGCATCTTTAGCAGCCTCTGCGGCGCTGATGCCACAAGAGGCAATGCTTGAAGTGCGAAAGCAGCACAAGCAATTATATATAGGCATTCCAAAAGAAACATCATTTCAGGAAAACCGGGTGCCTTTGATCCCGGAATCGGTTGCTTTGCTTACAAATCATGGTCATGAGATCGTTATTGAGGCCGGAGCCGGAGCTGCATCTAAAATTGAAGATTCAGATTTCAGCGAAGCAGGCGCACGGATCGCATATAGTTCCGAAGAAGTATATAAAGCGGATATTGTCCTCAAGGTTGCACCGCCTTCAAAAGCGGAGGTTGAGTTATTTCAGACCCGTCAAACACTGATCTCCATTTTGCAGATGAGTATGCAAAATGCTGATTACATAAAAACGTTGTCAAATAAGAAGATCACAGCTGTTGGATATGAATTCATTCATGATGAATCCGGTGTATATCCAATCATTCAGGCAATGAGTGAGATCGTTGGTAGTTCAAGTATCCTTATTGCCGCGGAGTATTTGAGTAATGCATTCAGTGGGAAAGGTGAATTATTAGGAGGAGTCGCTGGAATTCCACCGTCTGTTGTCGTTATTATCGGAGCAGGTACGGTAGGAGAGTATGCAGCCCGTGCTGCGATCGGACTAGGTGCTGATGTAAGGGTTTTCGATAATTCCATTCACCGGCTACGCCGACTTCAAAACAGATTAGGACGCCGGATATATACATCGATACTTGTTCCGAATACTTTACTTCGTGAATTGAAAAATGCCGATGTTGCAATCGGTGCTCTTCGTTCGAGCGAAGGCCGTACACCTGTTGTTGTGACGGATGAAATGGTTTCCGAAATGCGTGCCGGTTCTGTAATTGTCGATGTAAGTATCGATCAAGGCGGCTGTTTCGAAACTTCGGAAGTTACAAATCACCTGCAACCAACTTTTAAAAAATACGGAGTCGTTCATTATTGTGTTCCAAACATAGCATCTCGTGTTAGTCGTACGGCATCCACAGCATTGAGTAACATCTTTACGCAAATCCTTCTGTCTGCAGCGGAGGAAGGTGGAATTGATGAAGTAATGTGGAAGGATCGTTCGGTGCGGAATGGTGTATATATGTACAACGGTTCTATCACTAACAGATACATTGCAGAGACGTGTAGGTTGCCTTATAAAGATTTGGATCTTTTGAGGGCGGCGAGACTTTAATATAACTAATAACGAATAACGAATAACGAATAAC
>JBMQEM010000046.1:0-31256 GCA_049363815.1 Bacteroidota bacterium | reverse complement strand
CACTTATTAAATGTTATCGAATATTCAAGCGGAAAGATGTGGGTAATCATGAGAGATAAAGCTGACGGCAATATGATAAACTCTTTTTCCCTTAGCACCCCTCATTCAAAACATAAAATTCAAAGTCTTGTTTCACTTTTACTCCATTTGAATTATGAGCAGGCACCCACAAAGGCATTTTATAGACAGCGTCTAACATCATTCGGTCTGTTTCCTGATCACCTGTGGATTCAGAAACACGTGCATTGATAATTTCACCAATTTCATTCACAGTGAATTTCACCTTTGATTTTTTTATATCAGCCTGAACTGATGAAGGAATTTTATTTATTACGGCGTCTTTGAAATAATTTTTCATCTGTGATTCTCCACCCTTGAAACTGGCTTCAACATCCGGAACAATTGTAACAGCAAAACTCATTGTGCGAATCTCTGTTTTGTCATTTGCAGAGTTTTTTGTTTTATATTTTACAGTAAGCAGAACTTCTGCACCCAGATCTGCAGATGCAAGAATTTTTTTCTGTTCTGCAGTCAAGATTTCGCTTGAAGAAGATGACTTCACCTTTTTCCCGTTTGTGGTTGAAATTATTTCTGCGGAAACTAGTTCCTTGAGCCAGTTAGTCGGATAGCCCTTACAAACATCATTCAACTTTGCAGCTTTAATTAAAATTGGTTTCGTAACGGGTTGGCCATATGCTCCGCGTACCCCAAACGAAACCTGCCTCTTAAACTCAGCTTCCGATGTGTTATTTTCTATTCCGGATTTGTAGGATACCGGACCGGTGTAAGCACTGTCTTGTGAAAAGGCAATTGAATTTAGTAAAACTAACAGGATGGTTATTTTTATAGTATTCATAATTGTGATTTTAGTACGAATGTTGAACAAAGATAGTTCGCCTTTATGGAAATCTTGTTAGTTACTGGTTATTGACTTGTTATTGACTTGTTAAAGCAGTGTTTTACAATATATATTGGCTATTTTTGAAAAATAAATGAGACCGGACAGAACGACCATTTTTATTTTTGTTTCTTCAGTCGCCTTGCTGATCGTTCTGATCATTCAGGTAAACTGGATCTACACTACAGCGAAGATCAAAGAAGAGATCTTTAATGATAAAGCCAACCTTGTACTTTCAAAAACGGCTCAGGCACTCAGTACAGATACTGCGGCTTGCAGGAATATGGAAGAGTGCCTTGGCAAGGACGAGATCCACAAAACAGATTCATTGTTCAACAGTTCAATGAACTTTTATAATTTCCATATCGATTATGCCTTTGAAGTAAAAAAGCCGGAAGGAAATGAACAGGTAAGTGAAAGTGGATTGAAGAACAATGTTTATAAAAAGAGATTAGAAGAAGAAGCAACAAAAAACGGATTGGAATTGAACATGATCCTGCCCGGAAAGAAACAGTTTCTCTTGCAGGAAATGGGTTTGTTATTTATTACATCAGTAATTCTAATCATAATAGTGCTTGTATTATTCTGGAGAACGATCATGTCGCTGATCAGAGAGAAAAAAATTTCTGAACACACAACAGATTTTCTTAATAATATGACACATGAATTCAAAACCCCTTTGACGAATATTGCATTAGCAGGTAAAATGATCGGGAAGGAATCATCGTCGGGTAATGAAGAAAAGATCAAACACTATTCAGGAATTATTCTGGAGGAAAATGAAAAGCTGAGACTGCAGGTAGAACAGGTTTTGAGCATGACCGCTCTTGAAAGAGGAGAGATTCCTGTCCGCAAGGAAGAACTCGATCTTCACGAATTAATAGAACATACCATAAAGAGCATTTCCATTCAAATTGAAAACCTGAAAGGAGAGTTAACTCTGAATTTGAAAGCGGAGCATGCAGTGATCATGGGCGATAAGTCGCATCTAACGAATGCAATTAATAATCTAATCGATAATGCCATTAAATATTCGAAAGACCGGCCAAAAATAACGGTGCAGACTTTCAACAGCGGACAGAACATTATCGTTACCGTTTCTGATAGTGGAATTGGTATTGATAAGGAATATCAGAAAAAAGTGTTCGATAAATTTTTCAGGGTTCCGACCGGCAATGTGCATGATGTGAAAGGATTTGGTCTGGGACTTGCGTACATTAAAAAGATCATAGAATTGCATAATGGAACAATCGTACTTCAAAGTGAACCCGGCAGAGGGACAACTTTTGCTATAACGTTTCCAAATGTCTAAAGAAAAACTGAAAATATTACTTGCTGAAGACGATGTCAATCTGGGAGTTCTCCTTGTTGATTATCTGCAGACAGAAGGCTTTGAAGTGAGAATTTGTAAAGACGGCGAGCAAGCCTATAATGCCTTTCAAAATGAGAGATTCGACCTTTGTTTGTTTGATGTAATGATGCCTGTGATGGACGGATTTACACTTGCTAAAAAGATCAGAATAAAAGATAGAAAGATCCCTGTCATTTTTATTACTGCCAAGTCACTGAAAGAAGATAAGCTCAGAGGCTATGACCTCGGTGCTGATGATTACATCACCAAACCATTTGACGAAGAAGAACTATTGTGGAAGATAAAAGCAGTGATCCGTAGATTGCCGGCACAGAAGTCAGAGATCAAGTATGAGGTAATGAGTATTGGAAAGTATTCATTTGATATCAATAATCAATTGCTCAGGATCGGCGATCACTCTAAACGTATTACTGAAAGGGAAAGTGAAATCCTGAAATATCTCGCTGATAATAAAAATAATCTCGTCAAACGCGAAGACCTTTTAAAGGACCTCTGGGGAGAAAACGACTATTTTTTTGGGAGAAGCCTGGATGTTTTTATTACAAAGATCAGAAAGTATCTCAAAGACGACCCTGAATTAAGTATTGAAAATGTATTCGGGGTTGGGTTTATTTTTAATGTTCCCAAATAGTCATTGAATTTTTTCAATTTCAATCCAACCTTCGTTTTTGTGAAGCATCATACAAACGATTGCATCTTTAGCAGAACCGGTGCAATTTTTTATTTCTTTAAATGTTGCAGTAACAACTGTACCATCTGCAAATGATTCCGCCTTTTCAGGATTACAGATATGATAGTCTTTGTTTTCAAACCTCAAATAACTGCCTGTGCAGTCTTTTATGACTTTTACTTTTTCAGTGTGCTCTTTTTCACATGAGAATAAGAAGAGCAATAGGACAGGGAACATTGTTTTAAGGATCGTTTTCATTGCTTTTTTAATTTGTCACTGGGGTAATAAAAGAGAAACGATAATCAAATATAAAAATTTAAAGCCAATGCATATTTTACCCCGGGGGCCACGCGAAAAAGGGTTGCCATACAGTATTTTAATTATTCCGGTAAATGGTATTGAATTATAGTAAAACGGCTTACGCCATGCGATGAGTCCCCTAAATTTTTCCCTCTCACATGGTTATCCGCCGTGGCGGACAGCATTTTTTAAATGAACAAAGGACCTTAATTCAAAGTAGAATCGGAACCGCATAAATGCTGGATATTTCCCCAATCAACAAGGCAAATAGGGATCTTATTCAACTAATTTACTTCTGAGTGCTGAAATTTGAAAAAATAAATTAATTTCATCAAAAATTATTAAGCAGATGAAATACTTTATGGGTTTGAAAGAATTGAAATTATTTATTGTCCTGTTCAGCTTCGCAAATTTCTGCCATGCACAGTCAAATCCACAATCTGATTCTCTGATACAATCATTGATGAAAAATCATGTTACTCCCGGTGATGAAGGAGTGAAATTGATCAACGCCGGAAATTTTGAAAGTGCCAGTAGTTTTTTAACAAAAGAGATCTCGGCTAATGAGTCAAATGCGTCTGCCTATTTTAAAAGAGGCGTAGCAAACTTTGCAATGAGCGATACCCTTGAAGCTTGCCGCGACTGGAGTGCTGTGCTTGCACTCGGCGATACAGCCATGTTCAATTTGCTGGAAAGCAAATGCCACAGTTCTATGATCATTGAAAACGATACAATTCCTTCAAAGAAATATAAGAAGATGTGGGGAAAGGAAGATGCAAATGCAGCCTCGAAGCTTGTAGTTGATGAAATGCCACAGTTTCCCGGCGGACAGGAGAAGCTTGCTGAATATATTTTTACAAATACTCCTAAACACACCAATGGAAAACATGGAACGGTATATGTAAATTTTTTGATCAGTCCAAAAGGAAAAATTCTTTTCCCATATGTGAAAAGAGGAATTGGAAAAGAATACGATGCCGAAGCACTCAAATTAATTCGTTCGATGCCGGCATGGAAGCCAGGTAAAGAAAAAGGAAAAACTGTTTATGTAAGAAGTGCAGTGCCGGTGCGTTTTTGAAAATGGTGAGTCGATTAACATGTATTTTATCCATTTACACAGGATCATACACCAATAAAATAAAAACGCCCACAATCAAATTGACTGCAGGCGTTTCCGGCGTTTCACGTGTTTATTTTTAATTACTCTATCATTAACTTTTTATTTATGACCCCGTTTTCAGAATTTGCACGGAGAATATATGCTCCGGAACTGAATTGTTTCAGATCAATTTCAAATTGCTTTTGAGAATTATTTTCAGAGAATTCTCTACTGTAAATTAATGCACCCGATGAGGTAAATATTTCAAGTGAATTAATTTTTTCATCTGTATTGAAATTTATTGTTACCGATTCTTTAGCTGGATTCGGAAACAATGCAATTGATGCCTCGGAGTTTATATCTGAAATTCCTGTGCAGATGTCAACAGTAAGATCCTGAACAGAAACCGAACCGCATCCAAGTGAATCTTCATAGTAATAAGTAACATAATATGTTCCTGCCCCAATAGCAGGATCAAAAGTTCCATTTGTTATTCCCTGGCCAATGTAAACTCCACCCGATGGTAAGCCTCCTGTAAGAGCGAAAGGCTGTGCATCTGAGCAAACATTTGCAAATGAATTCAGTGATGTTACAGGTGACGGAAGGACTGTCATTTGTGCTGATGCAAATCCGTTACAACCATTATTGTCTACATAGTAGTAATCAATTGTATAATTGCCTACACCTATCGATGGATCGAATACATCCAGGGCCACTCCGGTTCCATTATAAATTCCGCCGGCAGGTTGCCCGCCTGTTAAGACATAAGAGGAATTACATTCACCTGAGTACATATCCGGTCCGGCCGTAACAACAGGATTAGCATTTTCAATTATTTCAATCGGCTCTGAAGTTGTTGTACATCCAATAGAATTTACAACTCTTACCGTATAGGTTGCAGAAGCAGACGCATTGAGTGTTTGAAGCGTATCTCCGTTTGTCCACAGGTAACTAGTCGGCAAATCATTACCAATTGATACGGCATCTACTTCATTCCATCCGAGAACAACAGACATATCCATACTTATCATTACTTCTGAAACCGGAAACGATGTCATTGGAAATGTTATGTGCAGGATCTGTGACGAATCACCTTTGTATTCTGGAATTGCTGTATATACAATTTCATATTGATCCGTATTCGGATTTTTTACAAATACAGTATCAACAAAATCCGGCCCGAAGGTTTCATAGATATCAATAAAGTTGATCGGTATAGGATGTGCAAAACCCAATTCAAGAAATTCCTGATCATCATGTCCAGCTGGCGACCATGCAGTTTCAATGTCTCCATAATTAGGATACAAATCCGGTTCTCCAAGAGCCTGAATTGCGCCCCAGTCGAAGGGTTCCCATTCCGAACTAAAAGAAATTACAGACGATGCCCAGCGTACATTCACATTTCCTGAATGGACAGTAAGATCAACACTTCCGCCTTCACAGAATGTTGTTGCAGATGAAGGAATAATTATCGGAGCCTGCGGAGCAGGGAAGACTTCCAGAAATTGTGATGCTGAAGTATTTGTACATCCAAAAGAGTTGGTAACGACTACAGAATAATTTCCTTCTTCTCCGGCTTCCAAAGTCGGCAGAGTGTCTTCTTCCATTACTGTTCCGTTCTTTAACCATTGATTTCCTTCAGTTGCGCTACTCGTAAATTCGGCAACAGACCCATGACAGAATGAAAGGGAAGATTGTGTTGAAATGACGGGAGTAGCGGGAGACGGATTCAATATCAATTCCATTGCCGGTATTCCAACCGCACAACCATTCGCATTGGTAACAGCAACAGTATATGTTCCTGCTGTTGATAATGCAATTGATTGCGTAGTTTCCCCATTACTCCATAAATATGTATTGGTGTTATTTTCAATTGCAGAAGGACTATCCATTAAATACGCTAATGAATTGTCTACGGAATTGATCATTGTTTCATCACTGATCTCATCGAAGTCCCAGTTACCAATTAGTCCCGGTTGACTTCCGACTGCATGCAGTGTTTGATCCTGTATAATTTCGGATGGAGTTCTTACAACATCCCATAAGCGGACATTATCAATACTTCCATTGAACCAGTCGTTTGCGAATCCAATGTTGATCGTATTGTCCCAGTCAAAATCGGAACGATCGATTATTCCACTGGCAACTAATATCCCATCAACATAAATTTTTTGCCCGACACCCGATTCAACAACAACTGCAACATGATGCCATTGTCCATCAGCATAATTCTGACCGGTTGAACTTATGATCTCATCAGAAGAATAAAGTCTGTGAAAAATTTCACCTTCTTCCAGGTAAAGGTTTCTGTCATGTGAACCGCCAAGGTCACCATCGCGTACACTTGAAATTCCTGTATAAGGTTCTGTTGTTTTGAAATCAAGTTCAAAAGTATAATCTGTTTCCGGTGAATTGATCGGAAGCAGAACCCTGCTCGGTGCTGTAAAATTTAATGCTTTTCCATGAGACGGAGCGGTTAAGATCACGGTATCCCCTGCACAAAATTCCGGTGCAACGTTTGTTGTGATCACACTATCGTAGTCAAGAGGACCTGCAACAACAACAGTAATTGTAGTTGAGTCGCCAAGACTATCTGTAACGGTGTAATCATAAGTACCGGCTGGTACTGTAAATGTTCCTGTCCCTGTAAATGGAGGAACTCCATCTATTGCAGAAATTGTTACATCTGAAGTTCCATTCAAGCAGGGAATGAAAGTTGTTGTTGCTGTAGCAACCACAGTTGCCCTGACCAGCTCAACAAAACCATACGATCCACCACCAAACTCCATTACACGGAATTCAATCGTAGTAGTATCTCCGAGAAAACCTTCCCAGACGTCGCTATGATAATCGCAACAGTCCTCGTGATTCCACACCTCGACTCCGTCTATGATCAGATAAGCCCAATCATCATGACTTGGAATGTTGATGTGATAATACCCTGACGGGAATCCGCGCCTCTTTGCAGAGAATGAGTGATCATCTTCAATCACACCCTGCCCCTGATAACCGGGAGCATAGGATGGACTTTCGTTATCACCCCAGTAGTTAAGGGTAAACATCGACAGATTAGTGTCGACATAATAGCCTGCATAATAATCAATGATCCAACTGTTCGCGTTGGTTGAGTTCCATGCGTATACATTCCAGGCATTCGTACCAAAAAGAGAAGGGTCACCCACAGTATCCAATGATGAACTTACGGACCCACTTCCGTTTCTGATCAGAGTTCCTGTACTTACTCCCACCACGGAGTTTTGTACATTCGCATGTTCCCCCCTTGATGACACTGACAATGCCAGCGTCACCAGTAATAGGTAACATTTTCTAATCATAAGAGTTTTAATTGTTCAGAGTGGTTTAACTTTTCAATGGGTAATTAGTTCCACGACTGCAATGTTGTGATGTTTATAGTAAAATTTGAAATTGAAAAATTTGATTTTAGGTCTAAAAAGAAAGAAACAATTTGTCAGACATGAAAAAATCCTTGTAATGAATAAATAGAAAAGTGAAAAGTTCATTTGAAACTGTAAGAATTCAATGATAAATTCATTTTTAATAAATGGATTTTTAAGACTAAGAGCACTAAGATTTGTCACAAGAGCACTTATGAGAAAAACATCGCTTATGTCCCGATAGCTATCGGGATTGTGCTAAAAACTCAATGATCTTAGTGTTAAAAAAAATCAAAGCCAACTCCTTCCAAAATGAAATCACTTGTCTTTTTTAAAGTAGCCAATATACCACTCGTGTTCATCAAAATCTTTTAAATCTTTATTTATAACATGCAATGGATCAATTTTAGAATATAAAATTTCAAGTGACTCATATTCTCTCCAGCTGATGATTTTATACCCGGCTCGATGAAGTTGCGCACCACATACGCCCATTCCGATCTGATACTTTTTATTTTCAGCATACCGGTTGCCATCATATATAACATGGTTACCGCATGCTGCGCTGACATCCATCATTACCGCAAGTTCGACGTCATTATTTCTTGCTACCTCTAACATTTTTTCAGAAGCGTTGATCATTCCTTCGGTCCAGTCAATACCTGATTCGGTAAGAACTCTTGCATTTCCTTCAAGAACATCAAGTCCGTTTCCGCCATGAATATCACACATCTCTCGCGGTGTCCCGAAAGAAAAATCTTCCGGACAAAATGAGATCAGTTTTACGGTGTCGTAGTTCATTAATTTCAGAACACTGGGATATTCTCCATATGAAGTTCCATCAATACCGCATTTAATTCCAACCATACATGCGCTGACAAGAATACGAAGAGGATTTTCTTTTGTCGGAGTCCGGAGGTTTCTGAGGTAATTTTTATCAGGCATAATTTTTAAGATCGCAGTACTTTTTTATGGGTGGGCTTTTAAATTTTTAGCAGCAGATCTAACGGTCTCTTCTATTCGCTTTGCACGTGTTTCCGGACGCTTTGCATTTAAGATCCATTCAAGTATAATGCGTTTGGAGGAATTTGAAAAGGCTGTGAAATTTTTAAAAGCAGTTTTGTTTTTATTGAAGAGTTTCTGTAAGTCACCGGGAATAACAGCATTTTCAATATCTACCAATGCTTCCCAAGTCCCTGAATTTTTTGCATGAT
Organism: Bacteroidota bacterium; assembly: GCA_049363815.1. GTDB lineage: Bacteria > Bacteroidota > Bacteroidia > AKYH767-A > 2013-40CM-41-45 > JADKIH01. The sequence continues at coordinate 22,308 of JBMQEM010000046.1, read as the reverse complement.
CAATAAGCTTTTGCCCACTTTCAGTCATCAATCCCGCCTCTGTTAATTTTTTTACACGATCACGATTTGATTTACTCCAGTTACTTTTCAGTTTTCTTGGAGAAAAGTACTGATATGAACTTTCATCATCCCTTTTATACTTAATGCTATCGATCCAGCCAAAACACAAACTCTCTTCTACGGCTTCTTCATAAGGAACACTTTTGATTTTACTTTGTTTATTGTAAAAGATGAGCCATACAGATTTTTCTGTTTGACTGTTTTTTTCCAGCCACTTACGCCATTCTTTCCGGCTTCTGGCGTAAAAAGTACTTTTGTCTTTAAAAGTTTCCGGCATTTTTGAAATTATTGGAAGTAACAAATATAGATTTTAATTATTATTTTAGTCACAGAAAAGTATTTCAAAATGAACCAGCCTACGGAGCAACTTAAAAAATCAGAAATCGGTACTGAGCAGAATGAATTTGAGATCTATATAGTCGACGATGACCCGGCCTTTAGTTTTATTCTTAAAGATTTCCTTTTGACAACTATGGAGCTGGAGTCTAAATTATTTTCAGACGGGACAGAATTTCTGAAAAAGTATAAAGCAAACGATTCACGAAAAGTTATTCTTGACTATGAATTCAGTAAAGGACCGAATGGTTTAGTTGTTCTTCAAAAAATAAAGGAATTGAACCCAATGGCAGTTGTCATCATTGTATCAGGCCAGGATGATCTTGAAAAAGCGATCGATACTTTACGGAATGGTGCAACTGATTATTTTCTGAAGACCAATAAAACTGTTTTTGCAAATATCCAGTCTTCTCTGAAAAAGGCCATTGAAATGGAGAAGAATAAATGGAATTAATGCAAGTCTACTTTAAGGTAAACTGAGTCGGTAATACTGCACGGTTTACACCTGAATTATCAATACATCGGATGTATTCAAAAAACATTTTAGTTCCCGGTGGCGCTGATTTAATTGCATTGATCATTTCAGAGGATAATTCACTGCTTTTGGTGTCGAGTTCAATCAAGTCTTTATTTTTTATAAAGATACTCAGTTTAAATCCTATGATCTTAAAAAGTTTTGCTGAGCTATCCTGAAAGGCCAGACCTTTTGAAGAAAGCAGAACCGATTTGTCGATGGGACCTTTTTCTATTCCGGAAATACTGATCTTTTCTTTGACAAAGCCGGTGTCAGAAGAATCAGGAGTAGTTGCATTGGAAAGAGAAATGTGGTTTATTAAAACAAATAGAATTATTACAGCGTTTTTCATGTAGAGGTTTTATTAATTGTTTACTACTCCGGCTAATTCGGGATCTTTATTTCTAAGATCAAGTCCGCCTTCGAGAACGGATTTAAGATTGATCAGATAAAATGTCCATCCGAAAGCACAACCTAGTCTGATATTTTGTTTGGAATTATTATCGAGAGGAATTTCATTTTGTGTTATTTCAACGAGAACATAATTTTTCGCTTCTGTTAATTTTACCTGAACTTTACATTCTCCGGCAAAGGTGAATTCAAAAATGTCAGCCCCGTTGGCTGTAATTACCTTTCCGCTTTCGAAATAATTTTGTGCAAACCAGTTCCATTCATAATTGCAACCCGTAGTTACATTATCTGTATCCGGCAATTTTTTTCCATTTGAATCAAAATAAACAGCTTTTGAAAAAAACCATTTCTCCAACTCTGCACTTTTTGTCCATGCATTATAAATAGTAGCAAGATCAGATTTTATCTGAATTCGTTTGGTGAATTGAGACCAGTTAAAATTATCCATGTGATCTTTTTAAAGCTTCGCTAATATCGTGAAGTAAATTAGTAAAATTCTTCAGTTGATCAGCTGTTTGACCTTAATATTGCCCATAAAAATGAAGAATAGAGTGAAAAACTTTGTAATTTCAGATGTTATTAAGTATAAAGTATGAAATATTTTCTAAAATTCTGATTCTCCAGATTTGCTTTAACCGTGTTATTATATTTGTGTTTAAAATAAAAGCCGACCCTTCTATGAAGTATTTAATAGCGTGTTTTCTTTTTCTTGTTACTGAAATCAGCGCTCAAACAAATTTCGGATCCTATGGTAAAACAACGGATCTTTCATCTTATGCAGCTATACCTTGTCAAAGCTCATTTCAGTGTGTGATCCAGTCAGATTTTAATGAAGACGGAATTGATGATATTGCCATCATCGGTCGCCCGTCAGGCAGTACTGTTGACCGAATCACCATTTTGTCGGGCCACTGTGAGAATTATCTTGAACAATCACTTTTTTCTTTCGATTGTACTTTTCTGGAGGAAGCCGATAATCTTCAGGCCGGAGATTTTAATAATGATAGTCATCTCGATCTAATTGTTGGTGGTAAGGGGCCTTTAAGTTTTTACAGTGGTGATGGAAGCGGAGCATTCACATTTGTTGATACTCTTACAATTTCTTCGGTAGCTTTTAATTCTACATTCTATGAAGTGGCATTGGGAGATTTTGATCATGATACGAATCTTGATCTTGCTGTCAATGTAACAGATGAAAATCGTTACTTTTATCAAGCATATTCATTAATGGGAACCGGTAACTTTTCTTTTGGAGCACCCATGACGCTAGATCTGTTTTTCAATGGTAAGCACCTTCATTCGCTCGATGTAAATGGCGATGGATTTATTGATCTGGTTGGAAGTGCAAGCATGATACTTCTGAATAATTCAGGCACTTTTAATATTCCGGTCTTCAATAGCAGCACAATGTCTATTCAGAATATGAAAGAAGTTTATTATGAAAATACTGATACCGATGCTTTCATTGAATATTATACGATCAACGATACGACTTTATTTTGTGGTGAATTAAATTACAATGTTTCCGCACAACCATTAATATACAGAATTCCTGCAACCAAAACTCTTTCTTTTACTATGGGAGATTTTGATTATGATGGTATTAAAAATGATTTTGCATACAGTTTTGATACCACAGCTTCAAATATCGGATTCTCACACTTGCATATATTTAATAATGTTAAATTAAGTTCCAGTGGAAAAGGAAAATTGAAGAGTATGGAACTCGATGGAGTTGGATCGTCACTGCTTTTTTGTAGCAGATACACGATGAGTTCAGGACGTTTTTTACGTTTCTATCGTAATGCTGCCTACTTCCGTTTCACAGCGGGGGAAACATTTCCTTCAGGTGATTATGTTACGGGTATTGCAGTAGCGGATTTTGATATGGATGGATTTGATGACATTGCAACGTTATGCAAATTTACTGCAAATGTGAATTTATACTATGGAGCACCTTGTACATTTAAAAAATACAACAGGTTCAATATAGGTGTTGCACAATGCATTTCTATTGGAACTGGTAATTTTAATTCCGATTCGTTTCCTGACCTGGTTTTAGGAAATGTAATGAATGACAGCCTTTATATTTATCTGAATGATGGTGCAGGTAATTTTCCAAGTAAGGTTTCGTATGCCGGAGGACATGCAATCTATGAATTGAAAGTTGGAGATCTGAACAATGACGGATTCGATGATGTTGTAAGCCTTTCCCATTCCCCTTCGTATGTCGGGGTACATCTGGCTGATTCCAGTGGCGGTCTTGGTTCACCTGACGTTTCTACCGGAACAGCGGGTGGAATTACGATTCGGGGCGACGGACTTATTGTAAAAGATTATAACAACGATGGAAATCTTGATGTCTGTAATTCTCATGGTGCTGCAGGTTCCTATGGCTTCTCGATTTTATACGGTGATGGAACCGGAGCTCTTCCTCAGAATACAAGGTCAACTTTGTCGTCAGGACATTACATTTTTGTTTATCCGACTAACATTAACAATGATAATTACACCGATCTTGTGCTTCAGAATTATTTATCTAATACATTTTTATCGATCTGTGCAGATACTACCGGCAGCTGGATATTACCAAACTGTGGTGGTTCTACAATAAATTTTCCTGCAAACAATATTGCAGGTTGCGATTTCAACAATGATTCTCTTGAAGATTTCGTGACCACATGGGAAGGGGTTGGTCATACAATGATAATGGTGATACTTCGTAGTTCTGCAAACACTTTCGCTGAGGAAATTTTAACTGTAGGCACAACTCCCGTAACTCCACAATCAGGTGATATCAATGGCGACGGAAAAGCAGATATAATAATAGGGAATCAGGGTTCAGATGACATCTCGGTATTTATAAACAGTCTTCCAAATGGTCCGGTAAAAGTTTCTGAAAATAGACTGGAAAATTCCTTTCTTCTCTATCCAAGCCCGGCATCAGAAAAAATTATCATCAACAGATTAGATGCGCAACCTGCTGTGTTAAGCATCTTCAATTCTCTAGGCGAGAAGCTAAAGGAAATTATACTGAATGATTTTAGTGAAGAGATTTCTGTTTCCGGACTTGCAACCGGATTCTATTTCTGTACTCTACTGGAAAATTCAGAAAGAATAACAAAGTCTTTTGTGATTGTTCGTTAATTGCAACGATCTTCTGACCGGGCTTACGGAATTCAGGAATAGAGAAAACCAAAAATTCCAACACACTGTTTTCAGTTTAAATTTCCTGTGCAACGACCGATTCGATCTTCCGTATCATGACCGGCGCAATATCAAAGCCTCGCATTCGCCAGATTTCTGTGCGATTCCTGTAAAGTATAAAAGTCGGAACACTCATGATATGAAGTGATGCAGCAAGTTCCGGTTGTTCGTCGATGTTGACTTTTTCAAGAGCGATCTTTCCTTTGAAATGTTTAAGCACTTCTTCAATTACTGGCAATGCCCATTTGCAAGGCTCACACCAGTCAGCATAAAAATCAACGATCACAAGATCATTGGAGACAGGAAAGTTTTCAGACAAAACAGAACTGATTAATTCGTTGCAAGATTGGCAGGTGCGCCCAAAGAAATTGGAACCGCAGTATCCTTGATCTTACTCCAGCCATGATGAACATTCACAACATTGTTAAAGCCTTTTGCTTTTAAAATCGATGCTGCGATCATTGACCGATAGCCACCTGCACAATGAACATAGACTGGCACATTCTTGTTTATCTCTGAAGTATTCTCTTCAAGTTCATTCAAAGGGATTACGGTTGCGTTAGTAATATGTCCGCCTTCTGCTTCAGAGATCTTTCGTACATCAAGAACAGGAGATCCGGAATTTACTTTACCTACAAGATCTGACGGCTCAATAGAATTTATTGTATCAATCTTTTTTCCGGAAGTTTTCCAGGTTTCAAATCCTCCTTGTAAATAGCCGGCAACATTTTCATATCCGACCCGGGCAAGTCTTAATAAACTTTCTTCTTCTTTTCCCGGATCACAAACTAAAACAAGATTCTTAGTAATATCAACAACAGTTCCAACCCAGATGGCAAACATTCCATTCAAACCAATGTTGATCGATCCGGGAATAAATCCTTTTTCAAAATCATCAGGAGTACGGGTGTCCAGAACCATGGAACCATTTCCAATTGCATCTTCTACTTCATTTGGTGAAAGCGCCTTTCTGTTTTTAGTAAGAACGGATGAAAGAGATGAGTATCCATTTTTGTTGATACGTGCATCACTGAAAAAATATTGCGGTGGCGGAGTCAGACCTGTTGTTAGTTCTTTGATGAACTCTTCCTTACTCATATTCTGCAGCGCGTAATTTGTCGCTTTCTGCTGACCAATTGTACTGACAGTTTCCTTACCTAAATTTTTTCCGCAGGAAGATCCCGGACCATGAGCAGGATAAACGATCACTTCATCAGGCAATGTCTTGATCTTTGTATTCAAAGAATCATACATCATTCCTGCTAATTCTTCTTTACTCATTTTGCCATCCAAAAGATCGGGACGTCCAACATCACCTACAAAAAGTGTATCACCTGTAAAGATGCTGTGCTCCTGATAGCTTTTATCCAGCAGCAAATAACAAACAGATTCAGGAGTATGCCCGGGAGTATGTATTGCACGGATCGTTACATCACCGATCTTGAATTCTTCGCCGTCTTTCGCTTTATAAGTTTCATAACCCGTTTCAGCTTTCGAACCAAAAACAATAGTAGCCCCGGTCTGATGCGCAAGATCGATATGTCCACTTACAAAATCAGCATGAAAATGTGTTTCAAAAACATATTTGATACGTGCCCCACGTGATTTTGCCAGTTCAATATAGGTATCAGTTTCACGGATCGGGTCAATTATGGCCGCTTCACCGTTAGATTCAATATAATAAGCCGCTTCGGCCAGACAGTTTGTGTAAAGTTGTTGAACGTACATGGGGATTGATTTGGAATACAAAGATAGGAAAGTGAAGGGAATTTTAAGGAGTTAACAGGTTGGCTACCTGCAAACCGGTCAACCTGCCAACCTGCCAACGTTTTCACTACACCTTTCCAATGACGTCGACCTCGGAAATTAATTGCAGAAACACTTTTTTTCACGACCTTTCGCCCAATCCATGAAAACGGAACTTCCCACACCAATCCCGGCCAAACCTAACAGTCTGATCGTCACCATTTTTTTCGTTTTTATTGGATTGATCGTTTTTTTTCAATTATCGCCTTCTATTTCGCTATTAATGGGATTGGCCATTGGAATTTTTGCCGTCAATCCGTTTGCAAAAAAATCTAAAACAGTTACGAAATACCTTTTGCAGGGTGCCGTGATCGGTCTTGGCTTCGGAATGAATTTTACGGCTGTTGTTGCTGCCGGTAAAGATGGATTTGTGTTTACACTTCTTACTATTTCGGCCGCGATCGGACTGGGTTTTATTCTGGGGAAAATGCTGAAGGTTGACAAGATAATTTCATATTTAATAAGTGTCGGTACTGCTATCTGTGGTGGAAGTGCAATTGCAGCCATCAGCCAGGTAGTTGATGCAGATGAGAAAGATATTTCAATTTCAATCGGAACGGTTTTTATCCTGAATGCCGTGGCACTTTTTATTTTTCCACCGATTGGACACTACTTCGGTTTGACTCAAGAACAGTTTGGGATCTGGGCGGCGATCGCAATTCATGATACAAGTTCAGTGGTTGGAGCTGCATCGCAATATGGAAATGAATCGCTGATGATAGCCACGACGATCAAGCTTGCCCGTGCTTTGTGGATCATTCCAATGGCATTTCTCACATCATTTATATTCAAGAAGCAGAGTAGCGCCTCCGCTTTTCCATGGTTTATTTTGTTTTTTATTCTTGCGTCGTTAGTGAATACCTATGCGGCAATTCCGGAAGGCATCAAGTCAGGAGTATTGATCTTATCAAAGATCGGCTTCAGTGTTACACTATTCCTGATCGGTACAAGTATCTCATTAAAGAACATCAAGGCAGTAGGACCACGACCACTTTTACAGGGTGTGATATTGTGGGTTGTTATTTTGACGGGTTCGTTGTTTATAGTGATGCATTACTAAATGTGAGTAAGATATTGTGAAAAGCTACCGGCGAATTTTAAGCCTTAAAAAATTTCCCGCAGATTTTCGCAGAAAAATACGCAGATCCCTTCCTTTCTTAATTTCCACTTTAAAACAATTAGAATTTATTGTAATCAAATTCAAATCAAAAAAATCCGCGACTTATCTGCGAAAATCTGCGGGAAAAAATAAAACAAAAAATATTTCAGGTCACATATTTCAGACTGGGGAATTGGATCTTTCATTTAAAAAGTTTTAAAGAAAGATCACAGAATCTTTCACATGTGACCTGAAAAATATTTCACGCTGCAGAGAGATTCCGTGAAAACCATTCCCTGAACCGGTAAAGAGGAACGGAAAGAATTTCTGCATATGCTACTTCGATGAATGTTCCTTCGCTGCGTTTGTATTGTAACCAGCGGTTAGTTTCGGGTAGAAAAATGAACAACTCTTCGAGTGCAGAATTCACAGCCAATTGTTTTGTGGTGGAAAACGTTTGCTCTAAGTCACTCTCGCGTGAAATTTCGATGGCAACGACCGGTGTAGTTTTAATATCTCCTGAATAAATCACTACATCCGGTTCGTTGAAATCCGAAGGACTTAACCGCCCTTCATAAACTACATCGAATTTTTTATTGTCTATGCAAAGCGAAATAAAATAAGTCATTAAACGTGAAAGAAATTTTTTGTTGGAGGCGATACCCGTGTTCCAGTTTTTATTTAAAGTTACCATGATGTTTTTTTTTGTCGTTATATTTTTTCACTTTTCACTTCATTCATTCTTCCTCTTCTTTCCATTAAAGTTTAAATAAAGCAAATGCCCTTATCGTTTGATGAACGATGAAGTAAACCGAAAACCAAAACAACAAAACCGAAGAATAAAATGTTCGTGATGCTGTTCGTTGAATTGATTTCAGAACTTTTGTAATCTTAAATCTCTTTTTCCTGTTTCTGTTTCTTTGTGGTTCGATCAGAGAGAATTGAAATGCATCTGCTGCAAATCCTTTGTTCTGATAGATGCTTTCGAATGACAATGTTTCCTTATTCATCAGCTTTAGAAGAGTCGTTTTCATCTGATTTGTTTTTCTGCAAATTTATATACAGATTTATCCTCAAACTTTAAGACAGTACTACCTTTACGTTAAGCGTAACTGATGCCGAAAACAAAAACACTTTACCTGATCAGACATTCCAAGGCAGATTTCCCATCTGACGGAATTACAGATTTCGAACGGCCTTTGACAAATCAAGGCGTCAGCGACTCCCATCGGGTTGCATCAAAACTTGGTGCAAAAAAAGTTGAATGGGATCTTGTCATTTCAAGTCCGGCATTCCGAGCCATCAATACAGCAATCATTTTTTCGAATGAGCTGAACTTCCCCTTTTCTGAAATAACTATAAATGAAAATTTGTACGAATCAGATATCATGGATTACCTGAAAGTCGTCAATTCTATTGAAGATTCTGCAAAAACGGTAGCTGTTTTCGGGCATAATGAAACGATCAGCGAATTTGCGACCTATCTGACCGGTAAAATAGCGGAATTTCGTACAACTGGTATCGTAATCATAAGTATATCAGGGAGTTGGGCTGAAGTTTCTGGAGGCGTAGCCAAACTTACTGACCAATTCTGAGATCCGGTACCTTGATCGCTTTTATCAGAAAATGAGGCCGTTCTATTAACACAAAGCCAACTTTTCCGTCAATGGATGCTTTTAGTGGGTGAAAACCTCTTCTATTATATTGTAAAATTTTGGAATAAATGCCTCCATTTTAATTGCTTTTACTATCTTGTTTGCCCCTTAAACCGTGAACTTTAGAAAAACAAGGAAAAAGAGTGGACTTGTGATTTAATATTCACCTAATGTTGAAGAAAAGCAGAAGCTCTTTCTTTGATAAAAAATAAAGGGCATAGTTTTAAAAGACTATGTAGTTGAACTAAAATAAATACTCATGAATAAAATCAAAAACGTACTTTTAGTATTACTCGTTTTCTTTTGTAATCACGTTTTTGGACAAGCGGTTGGTGATTTTGGATCAATTGCTTCCGGTAATTATAATGTTAGTACCACATGGGGTATATGGAATGGTGCAACCTGGACTCCCGCGCCGGCAGGAGCTGTTGCCGGTGTTAACTATCCCGACAGAACAAAAAATGTTTTCATTACTACCGGTACGACCGTTGTAATGAATGTATCAAATCTCCAGTGTAACACACTTGATGTTCAAGTAGGAGGAAAGATCTGGAATAATACTGCTACCAATTGTTATCTTAATATTCATGGTGATATTATATGTAATGGGATCATCGGTAACGGAGCAATTTTTGACGGACTCTCTCTTGGAATTGAAAGTCTTGTCTGTAATGTAACAGGAACAGGAACGTTTGATGTTTCCAGGATAAGAAAAAACACCAACTTCAACCGCTCGACTCAATTTAATATCTATCGTGATATCAATATCCGTTTTAACTCGAGTTCTCAGGTTCAGATCTATAATAACAATGCTTCAGGTACTTCACGCTTTGATGTTTACATCGCTCCGGGAGCAACATTGAATTTAACAGCAAGCGGCGCACTTACAGGTAATGCAGCAATTGATGGTGACCTGGTTTCAGGCGGTGCAACTCAGTCTGCCGGAAGTTTTGTCATTGACGGAACAATGATCGTTACCGGTACTACTTATTTTGTCACAAATAATACTGCGATAAATGTTACCGGGATAAATTCAGTTGCAGGATCTACAACTGTTACGGCTACATCCACTGCAACATTGACGGTCGGATCAAGTGTAGTAGGTACGGGAACCGGAGTTGGAGCCTTCCCATTGGGTACGATAGTAACTGCAATTGTCAATGCAACAACTTTTACCATTTCACAACCGGCCAATTCAACTGTGAATGGTTTTGTATTAAGTTCAGGTGGTTCTTGTGCATGGATAATAAATAATGGCGGAATATTAAGAACAGGACAGGTAAGCACTTCTTTTCAGACTGTAAATTGTACTACAACAGCGGCATCAACAACTGTTACAACTGCTTCTACCGCTAACCTGACAGTTGGAAGTGGTATAATCGGTACAGGAATTCCGCTCGGCGCAACAATCGTAACAATCGTAAATGCAACAACATTTACGATCAGTAGTCCAGCGGTGATTTCCGGTACAAATTCCATGAACTTCGCCGGAGGAAATGCCGGTCACTTATTAAGAATATTTCCGGGAGGAACATTTGAAGTGACAGGAACAAGTGGTTTTAATGCAGCGCTGCCTACAACCAATAGTACATGGGATGTACAAAATGGAAGTTTTACAGAATTCTCCGGAACAGGAAATCAGAATGTTCCTTTGATCCCAGCATCTTCCAGTTTAGCATTTGGAAACAGTTCTAACTTCTATGGTTATCTGAGAATCTCAGGTTCCGGAAATAAAAATATGTTCAATTCCGGATTCTATAATATTGCAAATGATCTGAACATTGTAAATGTTTCAGGTACTCCTGTGTTACAATCAAACAATCAGACCATCAGGATGCTGGGTGGAAACTGGTATAATTATAATCTGACCGGTTTCGACGAACAAAGTGGTACGGTAGTATTTACGGGTGGAGTCACGCAAACAATCAATTGTCCGGGTGGTGAAAGATATTTCAGATTAACATTTTCTAAAACAGGTCTATCGACATTACAATTTAATTGTCCTGTGAATGTGATCAATGTTTTATCATGGACAACGGACGGACCGATATTTTTAAATAGTAACCGGTTAACAATAGAAAGCGCTGCTGTAACAGCAATGGTGAATTCAAATGATCCGGACAGATATCTTATTTCCGAAACGGTAAATAACTCTTCAATTGTCCAGTGGAACATTGGAACGGTGGCATTGGCAAGTAGTTATGTATTTCCTTTTGGTAAGCCCGGTGTACCGAATTATATTCCTTTTACTTATTCAATTCCTACCGGAACTACCGTTGGAAATTTAGCGGTAGCAACGTATGGAACACCTGCTAATAATTTACCATGGCCGGTTTCGCCTTATGTAGTAACCAATCTTAATAGCACTACCGGACTTTTACCGGACAACAGAGATGCCACAGTTGACCGGTTCTGGGAAATTACTGCTTCTGCCGGATCACCAACGGCTACCTGTACATTTACTTATGCTCCTGTTGAATTACCGGTTGCGCCATTCAATAACATGGCTCTGATGGTTGCTCAATGGTTCAATCCGGGAACGAGCAAATGGATCTATCCGATCTCTGGTCAGACGACAGGTACTTATACAACTACTACTCCGGGGTTCAATACTTATGGTGCGTGGACGCTTTCTGCGATTACATCGCCATTGCCGGTAAAGTTGTTGAGTTTTTCAGCTAAGCCGAATGGTGACCAGGTCGATCTGGAATGGAGTACCGCTACGGAGATCAATAACGATTATTTTACTATAGAAAGAAGCTATGACGGAGTTGAATTTACAGAAGTTCTGACTCAAAAAGGCGCCGGAAACAGCACTGTAGTCCTCAATTATTCTGCATTAGACCCAAAACCTTTACCGGGAATATCTTACTACCGGTTAAAACAAACCGATTTTGACGATCAGTTCAGCTATAGTAATGTAATAGCGGTCAAATTTACATCAGATTCACAGTTTTGGATTGAGGCAGGTCCGGTCCCGGCAAAGGATGTGATCCGTCTGACTTGCATAGGAGGAACCGATTTTTCACCTGAATTGTACCAATTGGATGGACGTTTAATTAAAACCTTTTCAAAAGTTTCTGAAGGAATCAGCGACTTGGATATTTCCGGGATAGCTTCCGGAATTTATTTACTGCGTGTGAACTCTGACTTAAGTCAGAAAAGTTTGCGAATTGTCAAGGAATAAGTAACTTGCGTAAAGCCTTTATTGACGGGGCTTACAAGAGTATCGAAATAATATTGATTAGTTAAGATTGAATTGTTGTTTGGTTAAAATGAAGAAGCAAAATTTGCTTTCGATAATTTTAATTAAGCTAATTCAACTATTGTTTTCACCCCCCACAGAAAAACTAAAAAATCAAATACATGTTACACGCATTACAAAATCAATGTACGAGCAGAATTAACACCAGCCTGAAGTATTTACTCCTCATGGTGATGGTATTTATTTGTTCGGCTAACTCTTTCGGTCAAACGACTGTGACGTACACGGGAATGGGATCTATCACTTGCCCCGCTACACCAACCTCAACAGCTGCTCCCGCTGTATCCGGTCTTACTTTCGGCTCTTTGTCAAGAGGTGCAGGAGTTGGATGTTCTTCAGCCAGTACCGGAATTTCCGGAAATGGTTTTAATGTTACCGGCTCAGCTGCTGCAGTTACAGGAAACAAGTATTACACTTTTTCAATCACAGCCAATGCAACAACAAATTTTACTTTATCAAAAGTAACCGTTGTCTCTCAGGTAAGTGCTGCAACTATTACAGGTGAAGTTCAATACAGAATTGATGCCGGTGCTTTGGTTTCTCTGGGAACATTTGTTCCTACAACCAGTTCAGCATCTTATGTGATTACTCCCGGATCTCCAATTTCTGTTTCCGCAGGACAGGTTCTGAATATTTATGTTTATGGATACAATGCTCTTGCATCAGGTACTACATTCAGGGTAAATAATAATACATCTGTGGAAGTAACTGCAACGTCAGTTACACCAACACTTACACGCTCACCTTCAACGTTGACATTTGCTAATCAAGCGGTATCAACTACAAGTGCATCACAGAGTTTCTTATTGAATGGAGTAAGTCTTTCTCCTGCTGCTTCTGATATAACAGTTACAGCTCCTTCGACTGATTATGTAGTATCAAATGACGATATCACTTTTGGCCCAACTGCTTTAGTTTCTTATACAGCAGGAACAATAACTAATGTACCGGTTTATGTTCGTTTCGTTCCGCAATCAGCAGGACTAAAAACCGGAGATATAACTTTTTCAGGTGGATCTGTTAGTACACCACCGGTAGTAGGTTTGTCAGGAACAGGTTTTATTCCTGCAACCCAACTTGCGATCACAAATATTTCTCCTGCAAGTCCTATTCAGAATGCTTCTTTCTCCGTAACCGTTGAATCACAGGATGCAACTAACGTTGCAAGAAATGTTCAGACTGCAACAAATGTTTCTCTTACACTTTTAACAGGTACAGGAGCTTTGTCCGGAACACTTACCGGAACCATTTCAGCCGGAACCAGCTCTGCAGTAATTACCGGAGTATTATATAATGTTGCAGAAGCAGGAGTATCTCTTACTGCGACACGAACTTCAGGCGATGTTCTTACAGCAGGTAACAGTTCAACTTTCACAGTGGCTGCTCCAAGTAGTGCTGTGATCAATGTGAATGCAACCCTTTCTCCATTTACAACCGTTTCAGGAACTCCTTCTGTTTCGCAGAATTATACTGTGTCAGGTTCAAACTTAGTTGATGATATTACATTGGTACCAAGTGCTCAATATGAAATTTCACTTGACAACACTAACTGGACTACAAGCAGCGGATCAATTGTTTTACCACAATCATCTGGTTCTGTTGCAACAACAACTATTCATGTACGATTTAATCCGACAGCACCGGGAACATTAGCAGGTACAGTTTCTCATACAAGTAATACTGCTAACCCACAAACACTTTCATTGAGTGGTACTGCATTAGCATCAGAGCCAACAGTTCAATCTTCAATTACATTCGGAACAGTTACTGCTACTTCAATGGTTCTTAATTTTACAGGTGGCAATGGTTCTAACAGAGTAGTTATAGCTCATACAAGCCCTGTTGTTTTCTCTCCTATCGATGGAACTACTTTATCAGGAGTGAATTCTGATTATAGTCTTGCAACTGATCAGGGAAGTGGAAACAAAGCGATTTATGATGGTAGTGCCGGCACTGTAACAGTTACAGGACTTGCGCCTGCGACTACATATCATTATGCAGTTTACGAATACAATGGATCGGGTGCCTTAACAAATTATTATGTGGCAAGTCCGGGTACGAACAGCACTACAACATTTGCTACAGAACCGGCATCATCTGCAACAACTACAATTACGAAAGTAAAAACGTCAGAAATGACGATCAATTTCAGCGGAGGTTCAGGACCTAACCGTTTGGTAGTTGTAAATGCAGTTAATCCGGTTTCGTTTGTTCCTGCTGACGGTTCAACTTATGCAGGTGTAAATGCTGATTTTTCAATAGCAACTGATCAGGGTGGCGGAAATAAAATTGTTTATAGTGGTGCATCTGTTGCATCTGTTGTTGTTACAGGACTTTCACTGAACACACTTTATAGTGTTAGTGTTTATGAATTCAATGGAACTTCCACTACAACAAATTATCTTACATCAACTTTCGGAAGTGCGAGCGCTACAACTCCTGATAATATCAACTATTCAACAGGAACATATACGCAGGATTTTAATGGACTTCCATTATCCGGTACACCTGTAATGACAGGATTTGGTCCGGGACCTTACAATGTTTCTACAACACCTATCAATGCAACAAGTTTAACAGGATGGCAGATCGCCAATCTTGCAAGCGGTGATGCACGGATGCAGGCTGACAATGGAGCCGGAAGTACAGGAAGTAGCTACAGCTATGGTACTACAGCATCTGCTGAAAGAGCTTTGGGTTCATTAGGAGCAACAGTAGTTCCTGCAATGGGAGCTGTTTTTGTAAACACAGGCGCAACACCACTTTCTACGGTTACTATTACATATGTAGGTGAACAATGGAGATACGGTGCAGGTACAAACACACTTACATTTGAATACAGTCTTGATGGAACAAATATCCTGACTGGAACTTATACAGGAGTATCTGCTCTTGATCTTACTGCACCTGTAACATCAGGTACATTAGGACCTCTTGACGGAAACAATCCGATCAATCAGGTCAGCAAATCGTATACATTTCCTCTTGCAGGAAACTGGTTACCGGGACAAAAACTGGTAATTCGCTGGAAAGATTTCAACGATTCGGGTTCGGATGACGGACTAGCAATTGACGACTTTACGTTCAGCGCAGTTGGTCCTCAGACACCATTGGTGCAAGATGACAATATTTCATTCTTCTCAACTCTGACAAATGCAACTGGAGTTACATGGAATTTAGGTGATGGCGCCAATCGTATTGTAGTAATGAATACTACGAATTCATTTACGAATCCTGTTGATGGAAGTACATATACAGCCAACACTGTTTATGGCGGTGGAGAACAAGTAGTATATGATGGATCAAGTAATATCGTTAGTGTCACTAACCTTACTCCTTCTACGCAATATTTCTTCCGTGTATATTCCTACAACGGAGCAGGTGTTGCAACGAAGTATAATACCAGTACAGCTACACTTAATCCAAACGATGTAACAACAGCTGCACCTTCATTCCCTACACAATTAGTTGTTCTGAATGTTAATGGTGGCGCTGATGTTGTTGTGAATCAGCCATTCTCGATTACGATTCAGGCTCAGGACAATTTTGGAAGTCCGCAAGATGTTACTCAAAACACAACCATTGACCTTACTGTTTTCAATGGCTTTGGTTCATTATTATCAGGAACGACATCAGCGATCATGCTTGCAAACACAAACCAGATTACAATCACAGGAATTGTCTATGATCTTGCTGAAGCGAATGTTGTTATTAATGCAGCTACAACTGCCGGCGACATTTTGTTTGATGGTCAAACACCACCATTCGAAGTATTTGATATCGCAAATCAATTACAATTTGCAAGCACTCCGCCTAATGGAGTAGTAAACGTTGCTGTTGATCAGTTCTATGTTTTCGCCTTGAGACCAAATGCGTCGATAGATCCTTACTATGTAGGAAGCGCAACTATTACAATCTTCAATGGTCCGGGAACAATTTCAGGAACACTGACTGTGCCATTTGTAAATGGTATTGCTACTTTCTCAAATGTTGTATTCAGTCAGGTTGGTACTTATGTTCTAGAAGCTACTTCAGGTTCTTTATTATCAACTTTCAGTTCGAACATTCTTATTAATCCACCGGTAGCATTTACAGAATTAGTTGTTCCGCAATTTATGGGGGCAAAAACAACTTCAAGCACAAATACAAACCGTACACCAATTGCAGTTTGTTTCCAGATCGATAATTTAATTCCTAACACATCATATAATGTTGCTGCCGGAATCGGACTTACATCAGAAGCAAGCACTTCTTTGGGTGCAGGTACAATCTGGAATGGTACAGCATATTCCGGACAAACAAGAAACAGTGCATTTACTACAGATGCAAACGGAGCATCAGGTCCGGTTTGGATCTTCCTTCAGCCTTCAGGGAACGCTTCACGTTTTGACGCCGGTGCGGTACATAATGTTCGTATAGCTTACTCAACGGGAACATTTGGTACGATCGTTCCGAATTTTATAACTACTAAAACCATTACTGCACTTGATATAGCACCGGTACCGCTTACAACTGCAACAACAGATGATGGAGCGCTCTTAACAGGTCAGCTGGCTGCATGTGTTGGTGGAAAATACATTCTGACCTATGATAATATTGCAGGTACAGGCGATCCAATCTTTGCTTATCCTGCAAATTCAAGTGGTCTGACACAAGCTACTCAAACAGGATTCCCGGGAACATTAGTTGACCAGATCTTTATGGGTACAGCAGCTGCAGGAACATTTGCTGCTGTTTATCCGATCGGTGCAAATAATCCGAACGGCGTAAGAAGAATTGAAGCCCGTAATGCAGATAATACGATTGCAGCTTTTGAAACATCTGCTACAGGTATCTGGGCAGCGGGGGCAAATACTACAACTGCTATCAGACGCGATGTAATTTCTCTTACTAATGCTGATGCAAGTTTATCTTCTGTAACTGTTTCTGCCAGCTCAACAAATGTTTTATGTTTCGGTGGCGCTACAGGTAGTGCAACAGCTACAGCAACATCAGCTAATTCGCCAATCAATTATTTATGGTCGCCAAACGGAGAAACTACAAATGCAATTTCAGCACTTGTTGCCGGAACATATACGGTTACTGCAACTGATGGAATCGGTTGTACTGCTAGTTCAACTGTAGTTGTAACAGAACCTAACGATATTCTTATTGTTGGTCAGGTTACAAATACGGGATGTACCGGTGGAAATACCGGAGCTATTGATATTACAGTAGCCGGTGGAACATCACCTTATACATACTTATGGAGCAGTAGTGAAACTACTGAAGATATTACAGGTTTAGGAGCAGGAACGTATTCAGTTACAGTTACTGATGTAAACGGTTGTACAAAATCTGAAACATTTACTGTGATCACGCAAAGTGCAAGCACAATTTCTGTTACTGCTACTCCTCCTGCGATCTGTGAAGGTGAATCATCAGTACTTGAAGCTACAGGTGCATCAACATACACATGGACTCCTTCAGGAAGCTTAAGTTCTTCTACGGGATCACTTGTCACTGCTACACCTTCGGTTACTACAACTTATACTGTAACAGCTGTTGATATCAGCGGTTGTACAACATTAGGTTCTGTAACTCTTACAGTAAATGCTCTGCCAATCGTTGCAGTTACTCCGGTAACTTCAACAATCTGTGAAGGAAGTTCTGTAAGCTTAACTGCTACAGGTGCTTCTACCTATTCATGGTCACCGGCAACTGGTCTTGATGTTACAACAGGAGCAACTGTTGTTGCATCGCCGATCACTACGACAACTTATACAGTTACAGGAACATCAGTTGAAGGTTGTACAGCAACATTTACCGCTACGGTCAATGTAACAAACATAAGTGCACCAACAGTAACTTCTCCTGTAACATATTGTCAGAATGATGTTGCTGCACCACTTACTGCAACAACGTTACCAGGATACAGTGCATGGTGGTATACATCATCAACAGGCGGAACTCCAAATGCTTCATTAACACCTTCGACTGCAACAGCGGGTTCAACAACATATTATGTTGCACAACAACAAACAGCTCCGTTAAGTATTGCGATTACAGGATTCCAGGACAATTTGACTACTGATGCATATACATTTGTTGCATTGAGCAGGATCCCTGCCGGAACTGTAATTTATTTTACAGACAATGGCTGGACAGGAACAGGATTCAGAGGTGCTCTTGCTACTGATGCAAACGGCAGTGAAGGATTTGTACGCTGGACTGCAGTGAATACTGTTGCCGCAGGAACTATGATATTGAGTGGAGCTAGTACAGCAGACTATACTTGGACTACATCCGGACCGATCACATGTTCGGCATGTACAACAGCTCAGAATTATACTCCACTTGATTTTGCAGGTGCCGGTGATCAGATCTATGCATTTACAACTACAGTAACTGATAATCCGATCTTTAATACTGCTCAACAGATCCATCTGGCAGTTTTTGATGATACCAATATTTTTGAAAATGCCACATCTACCGCAACAGGTTCAATTCCTCCGGGATTAACTGCAGGCGTTGAAGCGAATACTTTTGCTTTTGCTTCTGCAAATTATGTGAATATGAATAATAATGCACAATCGAGAACGATCAGTGGCTGGAGAACATACATTGCAACTTCTGCGAATTATACAACGGGAACCGGGGTAAATCCAGGTCTTCCTTCTGCTGCATTAAATGTTGATCTTGGTTGTGAAAGTCCACGTACTCCAATAACTGTTATTGTAAATGAAGCTCCGGTTGTTACTGCAACTGCCGATCCTATTCTTTGCAATGGTGGAACAACTGTAATTACAGTTTCTGCAACAGGCGGTGTAGCACCTTACACAGGTACTGGTACCTTCACTGTTTCTGCAGGAACACACAACTATTCAGTTGCGGGTGCAGATGGATGTTCTGGTATAGCATCGATCACTTTAACAGAACCAACAGCTATTGCAGTTACAGTGGTTGAAACCACACCTATACTATGTAATGGTGGAACAGCTACGGTTACCGTAACAGCTACAGGTGGAACAGGTCTTTTAACAGGTGAAGGAACATTTACAGTTCCGGCAGGAACTCATAATTATACAGTAACAGATGCTAACGGTTGTACCGGAAGCGGTTCAATTACTGTCACAGAGCCAACTGCAATTTCAGTTACAGTTGTTGAAACAACACCGATCGTTTGCCCAGGGGGAACAGCAACTGTTACCGTTACGGCTAGCGGAGGGACAGGGACATTAACAGGAACCGGAACCTTCACTGTTGCCGCAGGCACACATACATATACTGTTACAGATGCTAACGGTTGTACGGGAACAGGTTCAATTACAGTTGCAGATCCTGCTGCCGTAATTGTGTCCAACTTTACACCAACGACAGGCTGCGTGGGGTCAACAGTATCCATTTTCGGGTCAAATTTAAACTTGGTTACGGCTATTGACTTAAATGGAATTTCAGCTATATTTGTTATAGTAAACTCAGGAGAAATTACGGTAACAGTTCCTCCGGCAGCAACATCAGGTCCATTCAATCTGTTCACCGCTGCAAACTGTACTACTACAACAGCGAATTTCACAGTAACAACTTGTCCAACCGGTATGACTTTAAATCTGAAAGCATATTTACAAGGATTCTACTTAGGTGGCGGAACAATGCAACCTGCATTACTGAATCAGTTGGTACCGGGTGCTACAGGTGCGGAAGCGGATACGATCTCGGTTGATATCTACGATGCAAATACTTTCACATTCGTAACAACAACTAAAGCAATCTTGATGACAGACGGAACTTGTACGGCAACATTAACTGCGGCAGATGGTAACTATTATGTTGCTGTTCGTCACAGAAACAGTTTGTTGACATGGTCTTCAATTGATGTTGCACTTTCAACTTCAACACCTGCATCTTATGACTTCTCAACCTCAGCTACACAAGCTTTCTCGGGCTGGATGGCTGATGACTTGAATGAAGGTATCTTCTCGATCTTCACCGGTGATATTAACCAGGATGAATTCGTTGATGCAGCCGATTTCCCTCCATATGATAATGATAATACAGCTGGTTTGTGCTGTGATTATTATGTGACAGATCTGAATGGTGATGGATTTGTTGATGCAGGAGATTTCCCTGCTTATGATAATAATAATGCTGCGGGAGTTTTCGCAATACATCCTTAAAAAAATAATCAGAGGTAATGGAGCGGCCCAGCTCTGTTGCCTCTGTTAATTAATACTAACCAAAAAAACAAACAAAGGATAAACAAATAATACATGAAAACAATAATGAAATTCCTTACTAAAGGAACATTCGTGACATTGCTCGTCTTATTGACAGCATTGGGCACCAGCAGAGGACAAAGTTATTCGATGTCCACTGAAAATTGTACGATAACATCGAACGTAATTACTTTTGATGTTATGATGACAAATAATGGTCCGGCAGACATGCACATTAACTCTACGGTTATTCGTATGACTCATGGCACATCGTTATTGCCGGCAGGAACTAACACGGTTACATTTTCTTATGTAAACGATGGACAGTCTGTTATACCATTGTCGTTTCCTCCAAACGCATCGCCGACATTCAGTTATACTGCTGCTGCAAGGCAATGGCAGGTATCAACCGGAACAGCAATTTACTTAAACGGTACTTGTTCGGCACCTGTTGTGACGCCGAGTCAAACTGTAAAGCTTGGTCGATTTGCTTTGACCTTGGTTAGTAATTCAAATGGTAATAATGCTTTCGTAGCAGGAGCACCTGCACAACTTGCGTTTGCAACAACTGCTGCAATGATCGTTTACCTGAATTGTAATACAGTAACATCTTTGTCTACTGCATTAACAAAAACTCTTATAACTCCATGTGCTTTAACTGTGCCTACAGCTGGATGTACTATAGCAGCTTCAATCCAGTCACAAATAAACACATTGTGTTTTGGTCAAACAGGATCTGCAACTGCATCATCAACAGGCGGAACAGCACCGGTAACTTATTCATGGAATACTTCACCTGTACAAACAGGCGCTACTGCAACTGGTCTTGCACCGGGAACATATGTTGTAACAGCAACAGGTGCTGATGCATGTTCTGCAACGGCTTCAGTAACAATTACAGGACCATCTTCTGAACTTGTTGCGTCATCTAGTGCAACAACGATTGCATGTAATGGCGGATCATCTACTGTAACAGTATCTGCTACAGGCGGAACACCTCCATACACAGGAACAGGCGCATTCACTGTTGGTGCAGGAACACATAATTATACAGTAACAGATGTCAATGGTTGTACATCGTCGACTTCAGTTATTGTAACTGAGCCAGATGGTATAACAGCAACGACTACCACAACACCTGCATCGTCTCCTTCAGCAACTGACGGAACGGCTACTGCAAACGTTTCTGGTGGAACACCGCCATATACTATTACATGGGGTACAACTCCTTCACAAACAGGCCCAACAGCAACTGGACTTGGTGTGGGGACATATGTGGTAAATATCGTAGATGCAAATGGTTGTTCTACAACAACAGAAGCAACTGTAACATCTACAGCTTGTGCTTTAGTAGCTTCGTCTTCTCAAGGTCCAGCAATTCTATGCTTTGGTGGAACAACAACAATTACTGTTACTCAAACAGGTGGTGTTGAACCGGTATCGGGAACCGGAACATTTACTGTTTCAGCCGGACCTTATTCTTATACAGTAACTGATGCAAACGGATGTACATCTACAACTTCAGGTACAGTAACTGAGCCTACACAGTTAGTTGCTTCTTCTTCTGCAACAGCAATCGCTTGTTTCGGTGGATCATCTACAGTAACAGTATCTGCAACAGGTGGAACAGCTCCTTACACAGGAACAGGTTCATTCACTGAAACAGCAGGAACTTATACTTACACAGTAACTGATGCAAATGGTTGCACAGCTACAACTACAGTAACGATCACTGAGCCTTCTGAATTAGTTGCTTCTTC
>JBMQEM010000045.1:0-31440 GCA_049363815.1 Bacteroidota bacterium | reverse complement strand
ATTATTTTGAGAGTTGCAGGAAGAAAGGCTATCCGGAGGAGATCATAACAGAAGTGTGGCGGCAGATCGAAAGTTTTGCAGGCTATTCTTTTTCGAAAGGACATTCGGCTTCGTATGCTGTGGAAAGTTTTCAGAGTTTGTATCTGAAGGCATATTATCCGAAGGAGTTCATGGTAGGTGTGATCAACAACTTCGGCGGGTTTTACAAAACGGAATTTTATGTTCATGAGGCGCGCATGTGTGGCGCGACTATTCATCCTCCGTGTATCAACAGCAGTGAGTATGTTACATCCATTGTAGCCGATGATATTTATCTCGGCTTCATTCATCTCGCAGGACTGGAAAAAACTGTCGGCAATAAAATTGTGAGCGAGCGAAACGAGCATGGTGATTATAAAAGTCTGGAAGATTTTACAAAACGTGTTTCGATTGAGTTGGAACAATTGCGCATTCTCATCCGCATCGGCGCATTTCGTTTTACCGGACGTACGAAGAAGCAATTGTTGTGGGACATACACATGATCCTCGGTCGTGAGCGCAAAACAGAAGTGCGGCAGGAGTTGTTTGAGACCGGAGTGAAGACCTACACCCTTCCCGAGTTAGATCAGAAACCGCTTGACGATGCCTTTGATGAAATTGAGTTGCTGGGTTTTGCATTACGTTCGCCGTTCGAACTTTTGAAAGAAGAAATGAAAGTAAACACGCTCGCATCCGATCTCCCGAAATTTATTGGGAAGAGGTTCGAGATCATCGGTTACATGGTCACGATAAAATACACAACCACAGTAAAACGCGAGATGATGATGTTCGGCACCTTCCTAGACCGCGACGGTTATTTTTTCGACACCACACATTTCCCAAAAGTCACCGACCAGTATCCATTCCGCGGAAGAGGTTGTTATCTTGTTAGAGGAAGAGTAGACGAGGAGTTTGGCTTTTGCAGTATCATGGTAGAGAGTATGGAGAAGGTGGAGTTAAAGGGGATGTAAGTCACTAAAGATGTATACAACTATCTCACAGATTCCACAGATAGTTAGAGAACATTTTCAGCAGCGTTCGATAGATTTGCTGGATCTGAGGGAGAATAAAAATGCAGAATAAAATACAAAAACAGATTCCTGATTTCTGAGGATCTTGAATGAAAACCGAGCACTTAATTTTCTTTTCATCTAAAAAGTTTCTATGGGTTGTATTTCAATGTTGACATCATCAAAAATTTCTTTGCTTGTCTGATTCCAATAAATGGGATTTCCTGAACCGGGAAGAATGATATACTAATCCAACAGCCCCCTTATTTCCTCACATGGCAGCATGACATTATAGATGTCAAATTTCACCCCTTTCCGATCCGAAATCCTTTAAAATGATTTAAAAACCCAATGTCCCTGCCCCTCAATTTTACACCTCAATTTCTTTTCATTCCTATCTAAATTTTTTTAGATTTGTACGTCTAACCCTAACCTTTAATGAAGAAGTTCATTTCATTGTCGATTTTTTTATTTTTGGTAGTGATGATTTTGGATGCCTGTAAAAAGGATCCGGCTGAACCGGAGATTCCTATTGTTCCTACCACGCCCGGAGATACCCCTGTATCAGTGAATCTGGATAGTGTGCCTTATACTAATCTATCACAGTACCGGTTTTTTACCGGCGATATGAAGAATAATACGCCGAATGATGGTGTCATTCAATACCAGCCGGCCTCTGGATTGTTTACCGATTATGCGCATAAGAAAAGATTTGTTTGGGTGCCGCCTGGATTGAAGGGAACATATGTGGCCGATAATAATATTATCGATTTTCCCGTGGGAACTGCGCTGATCAAAACTTTTTACTATGATAATGTGCAACCTGCAAATGTCACTAAGATCATCGAAACACGGGTGATGATCCGTAAATCAAATCAGTGGATCTTTGCTGAATATGTTTGGAATGAAGATCAGACGGAGGCAACACTTTCAATGAGTGGAAGCTTTATTTCGCTGGCCTGGGACCAGGACGGTACATCTAAAAATACCCTCTATCGCATTCCTTCTGAAACCGAATGCATGATCTGTCATAAGTCAAATAATATGCCTATACCAATTGGCATCAAACCTCAAAACCTGAACAACGATTTTAATTATCCTTCCGGAAGTGTTAATCAGTTGCAGTATTTTATTTCAAAAGGAATTTTAGAAAATAACTTGCCTCCGGGCATTGTTTCTACAATCGACTATCACGACACTACTCAAACGTTGAAACTACGACTTCGTTCCTATCTCGACATTAACTGTGGACATTGTCATCAGGAAAACAGTCATTGCGACTATCGACCTATCCGCCTTGCTTTTTCTGAAACGATAGATCCTGTCAACCTCGGACAATGTGTTACTCCGGATGATGTATTTGATCCGAGTTTATCTAATGTTATTTTTCCCGGGAATTATAACAAATCAATGATGTATTTCCGACTTAATTCCACTGACGAAAACAATCGTATGCCTCTGCTGGGTCGCACTCTTGTTGACGAAGCAGGTGTTAAATTACTCCGTGATTATATTTCTTCCATATCAAATTGTACAGACTGACCCTTATAAACCCTTAATAAAAGAACAAAATGAAAAAAACCTTACTCACGCTCACATTCATCATGCTATTCAAGCTGGTCAGTGTGGCTCAGCAAACTTGTAGCACAGCACTTGTTATGTCGGATGGTATTGGTACCGTTCCAACGATCACCGGAACAGAGGTACCAACTCTGATCTGCGCATCCGGAGGAAGCGGGGCGACTGCAGCGACCTGGTATAAATATTCTCCTCTCCTAAATTATTCAGTGACCATCACTACCGATTTCCCTGCAAATTCAGGTATCGACAATCGTGTGCATGTTTATTCGGGCAGTTGTGGTTCTTTAACATGCGTTGCGGGTGATGATGATAGCGGTCCCGGCGCTTTGTGCGTTGTTACTTTCAATGCAATGGCAGGAACAGATTATTATATCGTATTCGATAATATGTATACCTCGGCTGGTTTTCAGTATGAGATGATCGAAAATCCTGTCAATCCTACACCATTGACATTCACACCTGTGACTGTTAGTACCATTGTCGGCAACTACAAACTTGCACTTGCCGATATGAATGGCGATTATCTGGATGATATCGTTTCCGTTTCAGACACCAATATTCAGGTGCATCAGCAAGATCTTTCAGGAGCATTTACAATCGCTAACTATACAACCTCAGACGCTCAGTTTTCTCCAGGATGGAGTATGGCTATAGGTGATCTGAATGAAGATGGCTTTAATGATCTTCTGTATGGTAGCGGTAGCGGAGTTACGTTTATGATTTCAGCAAATGGCGGAACGGCATATAATCAGGTATCCGGACCGGAATATGTTTTTTCTCAACGCAGTAATATGGTTGATATCAATAACGATGGACACCTCGATGCATTTGTGTGTCACGATGTGGCTCCAAACGTTTACTACCTCAATGACGGTGCAGGTAATCTTACCTTCTATCAGGGAGGTTTAGGAGATCATCCGAATGGTGGAAACTATGGTTCTATATGGGTAGATTACAACAACGACAATCTGCCTGACCTGTTTATCGCCAAATGTCGTGGTGGTTCAGGCACAGCTAATATTAATGAGATGCACAGAAACAACGGTAATGGAACATTTACAAATGTTTCTGTACAGACAGGCCTGGCAGATCCTGTTCAAACTTGGTCATCAGCATGGAATGATTTTGACAACGATGGCTGGATGGATGTAGTTGTAGGTGCAAGTTCAAGCGCTAACGGTATGCACAAGTTTATGCACAATAACGGTGACGAAACATTCACTGATATTACAAGCGGAAGTGGATTTGATACTTTTGCCGGACTGAGTACGGAATATGCTTCATACGATTTTAACAACGATGGATATGCAGATGTTTTAACTCCGGGCTACATAATCTTTAATAACGGAAATGGTACCTTTACTCCTCAAGCTTTTTCAATGTCAATGGGAGCAGTTGGTGATCTGAACAACGATGGTTTTTTGGATATACAGAACGGAAACACCATCTATTATAACGATGGCAATAACCGCAACTGGATTACAGTTACTCTGAAAGGAACTACAAGCAACAAAAATGGTATAGGCGCACGAGTGGAAATTTATGGACCATGGGGCAAACAAATTCGTGATATCCGTTCAGGAGTAGGTTTCCGTTACATGGGAACATTGAATGCGCATTTTGGAATCTCCTTTTTTAATACTATTGATTCGGTTGTTGTCAAGTGGCCTTCCGGAAACCAAGATGTGATATGTAATCCTTCAATCAATACTGTATTGCATATTGAAGAAAATTCAGCTCCTGTTCCAGCTTCTTCATTTACAGCTAGTGCTGCAGTGGTTAATATGACTGACGTAGTAGATTTCATAGATAATTCAAGTCCTTGTCCTAATGAATGGAGCTGGTCTGTGAATCCATCATCAGGCTGGAGCTTCACGAATGGTACTTCTGCTTCTTCAGAAAATCCATCGATTCTTTTCAACGATGCAGGAACTTACGTAGTGTCACTTACTGCCACTAACGGTAACGGTTCAAGTGTTAATCCATATACCTCTACAATTACAGTTCAAAACACCGTTGGTATTGCAGACCTGACTCAAGGAGCGATCAAAGTGTTTCCAAATCCAGCCTCAGATCTCTTATACTTAAAATCAGATCAAACGATCAAAGAAGTAAAGATCATGTCTTTTTTGGGTGCGGAAGTACAATCATCACTTAACAGAACAAATAATTCTATTTCTTTATCACATTTGCCGGTGGGTGTTTATTTTATTCACATCATGACGCAGAATGATCAGACTCAAATTACAAGATTAGTGAAGCAGTAATTAGAAGTGATCCTGATATTCCAGATACTAACTGGTCGGGAGTGAAGTTTGAATTTCAAATAACAAGAATAAAAAAGACGGCCGGAATTTTATTTCGGCCGTCTTTTATTTTCATTAAAAGTTGTTAGTTGGCTTGATCAAGAAACATAACTATTACTATTAAAGAATTGTCCAAGTGTTGTTTTATGATTCTTTTTATATTTCGGAAAAAAAAGTAATGCTTAGGCAAGACTTACCGTTATTCCCAATAATATGACAGCAACATTTAAACAATTAAAAGACGACAAAGACATTTCTGAAAAGGAAGGCTTTGGAACAATGGGAATTTCATCTATTATTATTGTTGGACTTGGAGTAGTTATTATTAAACTTTTTAATATAGATCCGCTTGTCACCGGATTAACAATGCTTGCATTAGCTTGGTTAGGCAGACCATTGACGAGAAAATTACTTGGGGATTATGCAAAAAAGGGTGACATTATCGGTGAATTGAGATTTGACACAACTTCAATTACCTGGGTAAAGGACAACTCCAATCTTGTTTTAAGTTGTGCAGATTTGGTTTCGCTTGATCTAAAGTACAACTACATACAAGGAAGACAATTTGCATATAAAGACATTATTCATAACGGCCTTGCTCTTTTGACAATACAAACAAAATTTAATCATACACTGAAAGTCAAATTTTTAATTGAGACCGAAGAACAATTAAATGACTTGAAACCAATTTGGAAAGAATATTATAAACAGAGAATTAGGATACGGGAAAGTATGGGCAAGTATGATATAAAAACAATACTATTTGAGAAGAGCCCTTTATCCTTTGACAAAATGCAAGAATTTAAAAAAGAACTAAATGTAGATAGCTTTTATTAGTAAGGCAGGCGCTGATTTTTATGGGCGGTACACAACCCATATAAAATCAGATCTCTCTTTTTATCAATTAAAACGGCTTCATCAGCTTATACATTGAAAGTTTTAAACTTAAACCGATTTTTTTATTTAAAATGAAAAAACAAAAACACTGGTTATATATTGAAATCGTTTGTAAATTCGAATCTCCCTTAAATACCGGACATTGGGAGTTATAAATAGTACGGAAAATGAAAAAGATAATCATTACACTGTTAACAATGACATGTTCTGTTATGTCTTATTCCCAAATTGACACAGTTAGCTTTACTGAACAAGCTGTTCATCTGTTTCCTTCCTTTCCGGTAAAATCATCTTACACATCTTTGTTTGACAAACGAAATGGGATGAACATTGTATATTCAGCAAATATGGAATCGGGTTTAGGAATTTATGATGTCTCTGCTTCTTCTGTAATTAATCCAATTTTAGATTTTGGTGTCGCCAATTTTAATAACCTGGACGTATCAACAATTGAACAAAGGGGAAATTCGTTATTCGTTGGTATAGGTGATTTTCAAGTGAACTCAAATTCATCATCAGGGTTAGCTATTCTTGATATATCAATTCCGAATTCACCAATCATAAAAGATATTTGGGATAGTACACTCTTCGACCATGGCATTTCTCATCTGATACTTGATGGTAACTATGCATACCTGTCTACAATGACTGATGGTATAATAATTCTGGACATTTCAAATGAAAACGATATAGTATTCAAATCACATTTGCAATTAGATTTAAATTTTCCTGCCCCTTCCACCAATGCCCATAATGCAAGAGGCTTAAAATACAGGAATGATACACTCTTTGTTTGTTTTGACAGAGGTGGTATTCGTGTTATTGACGTTATAAGTAAAACCAATCCTGTTGAAATCTATAAGTACATCAATAATTCTCTGAATTCACAAGCTGCTGCGGCTTATAATGATATTGCTATTAAAGGGAATTTCGCTTTTGTGTCTGTTGATTATTGTGGACTGGAAGTGCTGGACATAAGCACTATTCCATTTACTTCTGTTCAGTGGTATAATCCATGGGGTTGTAACAGCTCAAATTGGAGTGGTGCAGATTTACATACGAATGAAGTTGTGCTGTCAAATAATGATAGTCTGCTTTTTGTTTCGGCTGGTCAATCTGAATTGTTTGTATTTGATGTAACTAATGCTTTGAACGTGCTAAAAGTTGGGGAGTTCATAAATCTGAACGATACACTTGCCACCCATGGCTTGGATGTTTGGAATGATAAAGTTGTATTAAGTTTTATTCATACACCTGTTCATATTCCTCCCTTTACACCTTTTTTTGCGGATCCGGGAGGTTTAAAGTTATTAGATTATAATGTCACTACCATTCCGGCATCTGTTTATGAAGCTCCCGGAAAAACTGTTTCTATAAGTGTTTATCCTAACCCAAATCAAAGTGAGAAATTACTAATTACAGGAAATGCTGAAATAAGAGATATTGGCGTGCTCAATTCTTTGGGTAAAGTTGTTTATATTGATTTTGATATACATAAAAAAGAATATGCAATGGACGTATCATCATTTGCAGAAGGAATTTATTTTCTATCGATCAATACAAATGATGAACGCATTACAAGGAAGATAATAATAAATTAACGATTATTATCGGCTAAAAGATCCATGCTCGGGTTGTTTGACGGCAGTAGATTAAAAAATTATATAGAAAAGTAGAAGGGGAGCCGATCATTGTTTTTTTAAAGAGATATTATGAAAAGTATAAATAAAACTCGGATTGAATTTGTTTTGCTGGCGGTAACTCATCAGAAAATAAATTAAAACGGTTTTCAATAAATAAGCTGAAAAAGTAATCAAGTAAATCTAAATATTATGGCATACAAAATTGGCACAAAAGAAAAACCAATGGTGTTGAAGACACCGCCACTTTCAAGCGAATACACAATGCATGTAGATGAAAAAGACGGCAAAGAAGTATTGGTTTGCACCGTAGGTAAAACGGTATTGCTATACGACATGCGATGTCTGGATGACCTGCATGCAATGTTAAAAAAGCATGGTGACTGGATGGAACTTGGAAGTGCTGACGAACAAAAACCTGCAAAGGAAGGAACTGTTGAAGCATGGGGGCGTTCAGAAAAAAATCCGGTTAAAGGTTGGTATGGACTGAAAAAAGGACTACGTGGACGCTTTGGAATGTATATTCCACCATTAATGGAGAAACTCGGACTTGCAGAAGTGACGCATGATGCAAAGGGTAACAAAATGAAAGCAAAGTAACAGCGTAACAAGCACGGAAAGATCTGTAACAAGACCACAGTCTTTAAATACTTGCTGAATACTAGCGGCCGGTTATGCTGCCTTTTTCTTTTTAAAAACACTCTTTACCACCAACACAATTTTCTCCACAACAAAACCTAAGATCAATCCTCCAATTGCACAACACAGTACTTTGACAAACCATGCAACAGCCGGCATTTCTGATAAGTTCTGTTCGAGATCATGGAGTAAATGGTTTGTAAACGGAATGCCATGAGCAATGATCTCAGCGCCAACCCAAAGCATAGCGGCAGTACCTATAACACTCAGGACACGTAAAAAAGGCGGCATCGCTTTTACTATCCCACGCCCGAAATTCCTGGTAATGCGATGATATTTTTCCTGTGCTAAATGCACTCCAATGTCATCCAGTTTAACAATTAAACCAACAAAGCCATAAACTGCAATCGTAATGAAGACCGCAACAGCAAGCATCACTGCGATCTGATTTAGTATCGGATTTCCTACTACCTGACTATATGCAATTGCAATAATTTCTGCTGACAAGATTATATCCGTACGGACAGCACCGGTTACACGTTCCTTTTCCAACTCCTCCGGAGTTATGGCCTTGATCTGCTCAGCTTGAATATTCGGTTCATCATGCTTGCTGAACATAGAATGTACTTTTTCATAACCCTCGAAACATAAATAAGCACCACCCAACATTAAAACAGGTGTGATGGCCCAAGGTGCAAAGTAACCAAGCAACAAAGCAGCCGGACTCAGAATAAGTAATTTATTGATCAGAGATTTTTTGGCAATTTTAAAAATGATAGTGAGTTCCCGCGAAGGATCAAGGCCAACGACATACTTTGGAGTTACTGCTGTATCGTCAATAACAATACCTGAGACTTTTCCGGTTGTCTTGGTGACCTGAGCAGGTACATCGTCCAGACTGGCAGCACTTACTTTTACCAAAGCTGAAATATCATCTAATAATGCGAAAAAACCTGATGCCATATTTTTTAAGTTTGTTAATTAATTTCTGTTTCAAAATATACAGCGTTTTTCCATGACGGCAGGACTGGAAATGAAGTTATTATTTTGAAATAGAAATTCTCTTGTTTAGCCTGAATGGGTGATTTATGATTGCCTCGTCAAACTTACTCATATTTATTTTAAATCGATGTGTAAACAAGTAAAATTACATCCTTCACTTACGTAGTTAGACATGGAAATTGAGTAGCTTTGGTTTATCAATGAACAGGTGAAATGTCCATTCGATCTTTCAATCTATCGAATAAAGAGAATGGATGACACTTTAATAACCAACAAAAAAATGATCAGCCATATTAAACTAATTGAGACAATTCTGTATGTCAATGATCAGGAGGCTAGTTGCAGGTTTTACAAAAGTATTTTTCGTAAAGATCCGGAATTGAACGTTCCGGGTATGACGGAATTTTTCTTAGCTGAAAATTGTAAAATAGGAATAATGCCGAATAAAGGCATAGCAAGAATTTTAGGAAATGAAATGCCTCATCCGGATTCCGGAAATGGAATTCCAAGATGTGAATTATATTTTTATGTTGAAAATATCCGGGTTGAATTTGATAATGCAATCAAATGCGGAGCAAAATTAATAAGTCCTGTTAGCGACCGTGAGTGGGGTGACAAGGTGTGCTATTTTTCTGACCCGGACGGACATATAATTGCATTCGCAGAGAAAATGAAGTAACATTATTTCTTTCGGTTTAATTGAGACTTTATGAGACAGATGAACAAATTGCGCTCTGTAAGAACAGCTATTTTGTCTGGACCCTTATTAAAACTTAAAAATACTTGTAAAAAAATTTGCGCAACTCAAAAGTTGCATATATATTTGCAACCTTGAAGTTGCGTAACTTATATTAAAAAAATGAAACAGGATCTATTTCAGGCCATCGCTGACCCCACCCGAAGGGCAATCTTGGCATTAATTGCCATCCAGGCGTTGACACCAACAGTGATGGCCGAAAAATTTGATATGAGCCGGCAGGCTGTTTCCAAACATATTAAAGTATTGCAGGAATGTGAGCTGATCAGGCCGGAACAATCTGGTCGTGAAATTTATTATCATTTCAATCCGAAAAAAATGCAGGAACTGGACAAATGGTTAGCACAGTTCAGGAAAAGCTGGGAAACTCAATTTAATCAACTTGATAAAGTATTGATAACACTTAAAAAACAGAAAAAATGAAAGACCTGATTTTTGATTTTACGGCCGACATGGCAGCCAAGACAGTATACATTACACGAGAATTTGATGCTGATCTTTCCCTGGTATGGGATGCCTTTACCAAGCCGGAAATTCTCGATCAATGGAATGCACCGGAACCATTCGTTGCAAAAACAAAATACATGAATTTTGTGGTAGGCGGAAAAAGATTTTATTCCATGGTGGGCCCCGATGGTAAGGAAGGCTGGATACTTCAGGAATTTACGTCAATAAGACCTAAAACTCATTTCAAGATGTTAAATGCATTTGCGGACAAGGATGAGAATCCGCAGTTGCCCGGATCAGAATGGGAATACAATTTCAGTGAACAAAATGGTATCACTAAAGTGAATATTACTATTTTTAATGAGTCATTTGAAAGAATGGAGAAGTTATTGGATGGATTCAAAATTGGATTCACAATGACATTGGAAAATCTGGAAAAACTATTGATTGTTTTATCTAAAAAATAATTCGCTCATGTAATTTCTTTCAGATCAACTTTGAAGAGAGAAACAAGCAATTCCTAATTTTATAAGTTCATGAACGTAAAAGAACAGATCAAGGCTTATATCGGTAATCAGCCGGAACAAAAGATCAGCGAAATGCAGGAGCTGCATCGCCTGATCCTGAAAATTAAACCATCCTGTAAACTTTGGTTTCTGGATGGAAAGAATGAAGAAGGTAAAACTGTTTCTAATCCGAATATCGGATATGGTATGCAAACTATGAAATTAGCCGGGGGGAAGTCCAGAGAGTTTTATCAGATCGGCCTGAGTGCAAACACTACCGGTATATCTGTCTATATCCTTGGTCTCAGCGATAAGACCTATTTGGCAAAAACTTTTGGGAAGAAATTAGGAAAGGCAAATGTGACAGGTTATTGTATTAAATTCAAAACGATCAAGGATATTAATTTGGATGTCCTTCAGGAAGCGATTAAGTTTGGATTTGAAAATCAGAATTGAAAATTTATGTCAGCAAATAAATTACTCAGAATGGACAACGTTAGTATCGTTGTAGAATCTTTAGATGATGCTGTTGCTTTTTTTAGTGAGATCGGACTGAGACTTGAAGTGCGAGCTGTGATTGAAGGCGAGTGGGCCGGCCGGGTTACCGGTGTCAGAGATCAACGTGTTGAAATCGCAATGATGGTCACTCCGGATGGTCATAGCCGGATCGAGTTATCACATTTTATACATCCCGCTATCGTTTCAGATCACCGTAATTCTGCTGTCAACTCGCTTGGTTATTTGCGGATCATGTTCACTGTTGCAGATATCGACGAAATGGTAACACGACTAACAAAACACGGTGCACGTCTTGTTGGGGAAATAGTTCAATACGAAAACTCCTATAGACTCTGCTACATCCGGGGAGTAGAAGGACTCCTCATCGGGCTGGCTGAAGAAATCGGAAAGAAGTAAACTCGCGATTATTGTTTCAAAAAAAACGGGATACAATTGAATTGATCAATCGTATCCCGTTTTCGTTTAATTCTCTTTTCCGGAGAGAAAAAGATTTTTACATTTTTATCATCCGGATCGTTTGCGTTTCATTTCCAAAGGAAATTTTGACGAAATAAATTCCTGAAGAAAGTTCTTTCAGATCAAAGTTTCGGGTATCATATGCTTTTGCATTTTCCTTTGAAACGAAATGAGTTTTTCCATAAGCATCAACGATGTTTATTTCAACGACACCGGCTATTTCATTTCCAAAAGTGATATCGATCAATCCTGTACTTGGATTTGGATAAATGGAACTGTTGCGGTCAGAAGGTGATGTACTTCTGTTCGGATTACATGTGATCGTTGTGATTGCAATGGCGTCAAAACCTTCGCATCCATTTCCATCTGTTATCAATACGGAATATGTTCCATCGGCAGAAACAGTCAGAGTCTGGTTAGTGGAATTGTCAGACCAAAGATACTGATAGCCCTGTCCTGCATCCAGCGTAAGTGTTGTTCCAATACAAATTGTTGTATCTGCACCAAGATCAATTACCGGTGAAGCGAAGTCGTAAGAAATTGTTACAGTAGCATAATCCGGACAACCAACATAGTCTGATACTTCAACAGTATAAGTACCCGGAGAAAGATTCGTAACTGAAGCAGTAGTTGATCCACCCGGCATCCATAAATAAGAATACGGAAGTGTTCCTCCTGATCCGCTTGCTGTTGCTGAACCATCTTCACTGAACTGACAGGTTGCATTCGCTGACGAAACAATACTTGCTACAATACCTGCAGTATTGGCAACGGTTTCAGTATATGTCTGCTGACAACCGTCTACAAGGTCAGTTACGGTTACGGAATAAATTCCAGCTGTTAATCCTGTTGCAGAAGCACCTGTACTAACTGATGGCACCCATGAATAAGAGAAGTTTCCGCTTCCTCCGGTAATTTGTACGCTTGCTGTACCATCAGCAGCCTGACAAGTTGCAGGAGTAGTAGTCATACTTCCTGTAAATCCAACGAAACTCTCTATTTCAACTGATGCAGTAGAACGACAGTTGTTATTGTCAGTTACTGTTACTATATAGGTACCTGCTGTAAGATTGGTAATTGAATTTGTATTCTGAACAGGTGTAGTATTCCAGCTATAAAGATAAGGGGATGTTCCTCCGGTCACTCCACAGAAAGCACTTCCCGGCTGCCCAGAACAATCTGCATTTTGTGAAGTCATTGTCAGCGCAAGAGCAGGAGGTTCAGTAATAGTAACGTACTGATAAGTTGAGCAACCGGTAGGGCTGATCACATTCACACTATACGTTCCTGCTGTAAGATGCGTAAGATTAGGAGTTGTTCGCTCTCCAGGCATCCACATAATTTCAAACGGACCTGTTCCGCCTACATTCATGTTTACAGAACCATTATGACCGCCATGACAACTAACGTTAGTAGTTGCTATTTGGGCTACTGCTCCCGGTATAACATTAATTACAACCGGTAGCTGCGATGACTGTGCCGGTGTACCATCATCAGTAGCAATTATCATTAACTGATTCAAACCGATGTTTGAAGCCTGGCCAACAACCTCTATAGTGAAGGTGGATGTATTTCCGGGAATAGAATTCACAGTTACCCCACTCATGGTGGATGTTGTAGTTACACTCGTGATCTGCCCCTGTTCAGGAGATAAGAATGAACCTTCAATAAATAAAGTATCACCTTCGCAAACTGTCAGTGTATCACATGCCTGAGAAGAATTCAGGATCGGTGGAACATTGCTTCCGCTTTGGCAAACATTGAAAATAAATGACTGATTATCGAGAGCATCGATACCGTCATTGTTTGCATAAGGGCCATCGTAAGATGCACCTGCCTGATCAAACAAACCAATTTGAATATAGTCAACACCGTTTCCGTTGTTTACACCAACTGTTGCAGGTGTTCCGCCGAAACCGTTTGTACCACCGGAAGCATCACCTGTCGTCCACTGCATATCCTGGTAACAAAACGAAACGTTTGAACCCGGAGGTAATAACGGATCAAAGCCGTCTGTAATGATCAATTGGAAAGTATTTCCAAGATCATCATGCGAATTAAAATAACCAACATTTTCCCATTGAACAATAAGATGTGTAAGGGTAAGCTGATAATAAACGATACCACTTGTAGCACCACGTGTATCCACATCTGCCCAAAAAGGAGCAATCATTGAATAGGTTGGATCCGGAAACGAATTTGCTGTGAACGTAGCATAAGCATTGTTAATGGAAACGTTTCCATTGTTATTAATGTAAAAGAAATTTACCTGTTGTCCATAAAAGCAAAATGGAAATGGCACTGTGAGCTGCACAGTAGACCAGTCGTCGTTCCTGTAGTCCGGAGGTACACCTGGACCACCACTACCACCTGATCCATCGAATTGTGCAACTTGCCAAGTTGAATCGCGTGGGATCCAGCAAGCACAACCGCTGGCAGTGTTTACAGAATTTCCGTATTGGACATTGGGAGCAATACGTGAAGGGTTTTTTCCCAGGGCATCAAAGTTAACGTACTTTTCGCTGCCGTTAAATTTGCCGTCAAGTTTTGCCTGGTTGACTTTCGCCATGTCAACTGTTTTTACATCAATCTGTGAAAACGATTGATAAGTAAAAAACAGCAAGGCAACAGTGAATAAGGTAATTTGTTTTTTCATGATTATTTTTGGGTTAGGGTAATTATAAGGGAATTTACAAAAGGGATAGGTGCTTTGCAAATATTTTTGGTCAGTGCTTCGAAAAGCCTCTGGAATCCTCTCGTTTTTTTATTTTTATCATAAAAACACCGTTTTTCGCAAGTGCGGAGGACTAAATTTCTATCAGAATTCTTAATGACCAAAGGGAGAACAGGTGGGGCAAACCGGAGTGATTTCAATTCAAAAATAATAACGAATCTGACTTTACTTTTTAATAGTTAAAATTGACCGGTACCAATGCTAAAATTTGTTAGCAGACAAATAAAGTTTGATATTCGTATTTCGGGAAATTCGTTTGCATCAGAGTTTGAATAATAATTCTATTGTGATTGTTACATTTGTTTTGTGACAATAAATATTTGTCGTAATCAACCATGAAAATTGTCGCATTTAACTTCAGTTAATTTGAGTGTAATGTCGATCTTTGTATCATAACAAAAAATTTAAATGCATATCAATATGAAAAAATTAAAATTCAATATCAGTATCAATGCTCCTGTGAGAGTAGTCTATCCTGCCATGTTAGGCATTAAAAATAAGCTGACCTATGAACAGTGGACATCATTATTTAATCCTACATCCACATTTGAAGGAAGCTGGAATAAAGGAAGTAAAATTCATTTCGTCGGAGTTGATTCGAATGGTGAAAAAGGCGGCATGGTTTCTATGATCGCTGAGAATATTCCCGAAGAATTTGTTTCCATCAAACACTATGGTCTTGTGAAAGGTGATCAGGAAATTACCGAAGGTCCGGAAGTGGAGAAATGGGCAGGCGGATTGGAAAATTATACTTTTAAAGAAGGTAACGGAAGTACAGAGGTAAGTGTGGAGGTAGACACTTCGGAAGATTTCGTAGATTATATGAATCAAACCTATCCTAAAGCCCTTGATAAATTAAAGGAAATTTGTGAGAAAATGTAGAATAAGTAAATTGCTGTTTCGTGTAATTAAAATTTAATTATGTTTCAAGGGAATCTTTCATTGAGGAAATCAGAACAAGAGGATCTGGTTTCTTTTTTTCAGTTTCAACTTAACGAAGAAGCAATTTATTTAGCAGCCTTCACTCCCAAAGATCCGAGTGACAGGATCGCTTACCTTGAAAAGTATTCAAAACTCCTTACAAACCCTGATATAAATATGATGACAATTGAAGTTGATGATGTGATCGTGGGAAGTGTCTCAAAATATGTTATGGAAAATGAAGCTGAAATAACTTATTGGATAGACAGAAAATTCTGGGGGAAAGGGATAGCGACTTTGGCATTAAGTAGTTTTTTAAAATTGGAAAAATCAAGACCTATTTATGGTCGCGTTGCATTTGATAATTTCGGTTCGCAAAGAGTTTTGGAGAAATGTGGTTTTGTGAAAATAGGAAAAGATAAAGGTTATGCGAATGCCCGAAAAGTTGAAATCGAGGAATTTATTTATAAACTTATCGATCATGTCTGAAACAGAAACTGTCAAACTAAAAGATGGAGATAAGTGCACCGTCATTGCCGGAACACATAAAGGGAAATCAGGAATCGTAAGAGACTTAAACGTGAGTAAGACCGGACATCTTACCATAACTGTTGTACAAAGTAGTGGAGTCCGGTTTAAGACATTAGCAAAGAATGTAAGTGTTAAGTAAGAAATCATTGTTATGAAAAGAATGATCTTTCTGCTATTTATGGTATTTCCATTAGTTGCTTTTACTCAGCAACTTCCGGATAAAGGATATTCTCCTTTTCTTAAAAATCCGGAATATCTTCCGGGAAAGGGCCCTGTTGTTTTCATCGATGAAGGACATCATAATTTTCATACAAAGAACGGGCGTTTTTTTGCATTCGCTAAATTACTTGAACGTGATGGCTATAAAGTGGAAGAATTCAAAGGGCAGTTCAGCAAGAAAAAATTGAGTGAAGGGAAAATTCTTGTGATCTCAAATGCTCTGAATAAGATCAACGTAAATGATTGGTTTCTGCCTACACCTTCTGCTTTTGAGGTAAATGAAATTGAAGAACTGCGTCAGTGGGTGTTTGATGGAGGAAGTTTATTTCTGATCGCAGATCACATGCCAATGGCAGGTGCTGCACATGACCTCGCTGCTGTTTTCGGTTTTGATTTTACAAATGGATTTGCAGTGGATACGAGTAATAAAGGGCCTTCACTTTTTACTGTAAAGGATAATACGCTCATGGAAAGTGAGATCACTAAAGGCCGTGACAGTACAGAAAGTGTGGAGCAGATCGCTACTTTTACCGGACAGGCATTTAAAATTTCCGGTAACAATGCCCGGCCAATATTGAAGTTCAATAGTAGTCATACAAATTTTTTGCCTGACACTGCCTGGGTTTTTAATGAGAAGACCGTAAAATATAATCTTGAGGGCTGGTCGCAAGGGGCATTCACAGAATATGGAAATGGAAAAGTTGTGGTCTTCGGAGAAGCTGCAATGTTTACTGCACAGATAGCAGGACCTCAAAAAAATAAAGTAGGGATGAACAGCGACATTGCTTCGAGAAATTTTCAATTGGCATTGAATATTATTCACTGGCTAGATGGCAAACTGAAAAAATAATTTTCTTTTTCAGCACAGTACCTACATCACAACCGGGATTTTCTTTGTTTATCATTTGTATTTGTTGAATGTCAGAGTTTAGACCTACATGGGTTCAGATGGTAGAACCAAACATGTCAAAGATCATAGGCTAGTTTTCGATTTAACATGATTTATTTTTTGTGTTTCATTTATATTTGTTCAGAATAACCGGGAGATTTTATTTTCCCGCAATCTGAGATCCCATGAAATTACGTAACCTGATCATATTCTTTTTGTCCTTAATTTTATTTTGTCAGGTTAGAAAAGCCGATGCTTCAGCCTTAGGTTATGGATATTTCCGGCACTTAACATTTATTAAAACCCCGGATAATGACACCAATAATCTTTTGTGGAAATCGGAAAAAGCGAATAGTTTTATTTTGGAATTCACCGCTTCTGATAGCAGTAATTTGCCTGTCTATAAAGATCTGATTACAGAAGGTGTAAAATCTACAGAATCATTCTTTTCAACTTCATTCGCGAAAGATTTTAAAATTTATATTCACCCAACAAGAAGTTCACTTGATAGTTCATGGCAGATCGACTGGTCAATGCCGAATTTTAAATCGGAATGTTGGATGGTAGCAAGTGGTATAGCGACGAAGCTGGATATGATCTCACCCAAATTGTGGGATAGCCTTTCCTGTGAACACAAATATTCTGACAAAGTAAGGACGCAACAATTGATCACCCATGAACTTATTCATGTCTTTCATGGACAGAAAAATGCAAGGCCGGATTTCAGTAATGTTGAAGGAATAGACTGGTTTGTTGAAGGACTTGCCACCTATGCTTCCGGGCAATGTGATTCATCAAGAATTGCTGAAATAAAAAAAGCAATTTCTGAAAACAATATTCCCGATGCACTAGATAATTTCTGGACTGGGAAACTTAAGTATGGATTGTCAGGTTCTGTTGTAAAATTTCTTGATCATAAGTTCGGCAGGAAGAAAATAACTGAATTATTGCCATTCAGTAAAAAGCAGGATATTTTGTCATTTCTTGATATCACTGAAACGCAACTGTTAGCGGAATGGAAAAGCTACATTTCGGATCTGTAAGGAAAAGTTGATGTAGATCAGAGAAGTCTTCTTGTAAATTGAATTGATCAGATCGTAATTGAACTTCTCAAGTGTTTTTGAATTGTGATTTCCTGTTAAATTTATTCTTATAATTGCTGATGTAAAATCCTTTTATGCAAAATTTACCACCACATATTGGAATAGCAATTGCATTGACCACCTTGATAACGATCTGGTTCTTTTTTAAAGCAACAGGAAATTCGAAAACTGTTTTAATAGTTCTTGCAATATGGCTGGTAATTCAATCCGCGATAAGCGTTACCGGTTTTTATACTGTGACCGATAGTTTACCACCAAGATTTTTACTTTTAGTTTTACCACCGTTTCTTTTTATCGCCGGGCTATTCGTAACTGTCCGGGGTAAGAGGTTTATTGATAATTTAAATGTTAAAACATTGACAATTCTTCATGTCATCAGAATTCCGGTTGAAATTGTTTTGTTTTGGTTATTCATCGGTAAAACAATTCCTCAACTGATGACTTTCGAAGGAAGGAATTTTGATATTTTATCCGGATTGTCATCGCCAGTCATTTATTATTTCGGATTTGTAAGAAAACAATTGAGTAAAAAGGTGATAATAGGATGGAATCTTATTTGTCTGTTACTTCTGTTCAATATTATTGTAAATGCAATTTTCTCTTTGCCCTTTCCTTTTCAAAAATTTGCATTCGATCAGCCTAACATTGCACTTCTCCATTTTCCTTTTGTATGGTTGCCTTGTTGTATCGTTCCGATTGTTCTGCTTTCTCATCTTGCTTCAATCAGGATTTTGGCAGGAAAATCAGGTATGACTGAAATTCAAGCGTAGCTCATATCAGTACCCGGTTTGTTTCATGTTTCATTTCATTTCTTCAGCATGAGTTTTTCTGAATTTTTAACATATTGATTACATCCCGTATATTCGCCTGATCTTAAAAAAAGCAATTTCATCCAAGTGACTAACCAAATCCTCAATCAGCCATACCCTTTTGCAACATCACAACGAAAGAAGTTAGTCCAGGCACTTTTCTTCGGCCTTTTCGTTTTTTTGTTTCTGGCCATCTTTCAGCCTTTTGGCTTATTGAGTTATCAAAGTGATTTCAAGCTGCTTCAAATTTTTGGGTATGGTGCAATAACTACGTTTTCTATGTTATTTAACAATTTCGTTTTCGCTTTCTTATTTCCGAAGTGGTATAACTTAAAGTCGTGGACAGTTGGGAAAAATATTCTTTTTGCTTTATGGATGTTCTTTCTGATCGGAATGAATAACTGGATCTATTCAGTCTTTCTGGGATTCTGGGGATTTTCATTCAAAGCTTTTTTTATTTTCCAGGCTATTACATTGCTTATCGGAATCTTTCCTGTAACGGTCAGTACATTTATGATCTATCACAACAGGTTAAAAAGTGCACTCAGGGAAGCACAGGCTCTCAACCAGAGTATTCATTCACATCAACCGGCAATCGAA
Organism: Bacteroidota bacterium; assembly: GCA_049363815.1. Classification (GTDB taxonomy): domain Bacteria; phylum Bacteroidota; class Bacteroidia; order AKYH767-A; family 2013-40CM-41-45; genus JADKIH01. The sequence goes on along the minus strand of JBMQEM010000045.1, from coordinate 11,856 downwards.
AAACAAAGTATTCTGATCCCTTCACAGAATAAATCCGAGAACCTGAATATATATATTGAAGATCTGATTTATGTCAAAGCAGTGGAGAATTATGTAGAAGTTTGTATGGAAAGTAAAAAGGTGATCCTCCGGACTACCCTTAAAGCGGTGGAACAAAATCTTGCAGGTTTTCCACAGTTCAAACGTTGTCATCGAAGTTATCTCGTGAACCTGGATCACGTAAAATCTTTTTCCGGCAATGCGCAAGGATTGAATTTGAAGTTTGATGAAAAGACGATGGAAGAAATTCCTGTTTCCCGGGCTTATGTTCCGGAGATTAAAAGTGGTCTTTTGATCTGAATTCCTTTGTTATTGGACTTTTATGTTTGTTATTGGTCACAGGCGGTTGTTAATGGTCACAAAATTGTGCTGCCGGTCACTCTCATTTGACTTCTGAAAATTATTGCAATTTCTTTGTTGTGGAATTGAAAACACATTTCATTCATTAAACTTCAAAAAAAATGGAAAAGTTATTTACGATCCTGCTGGTCCTTCACATTGCAGGCGGTCTTACCGGACTGATCGCCGGAAGTATAAATCTTATAATGAAAAAGGGTGGTCAGTTACATAGAAAAATTGGGAAGATCTTTGTGGCTGCCATGATCACGGCAGGCTTTTCTGCTCTCGGACTTTCTGTTATCCACCCAAACTATTTTCTGTTCATGGTTGGAATCTTCACAATCTACATGGTTGGTACAGGAAACCGTTATGTTTATTTTAGACTGATCGGTAAAGACCAGAAGCCGAAATTTCTTGATTGGTTATTGACAGTTTCAATGGCGCTGAGTGGAATTTTACTCCTCGGCATCGGTATTTGGATTCTTTCAGGATCAAATTATTTCGGTATAGTATTCATCGTATTTGGATTATTTGGACTTCGATTTGTTACGGAAGATGTGAAAAATTATAAGGGGAAATCACGCTTTAAAAATTTCTGGCTTGTTTCTCATATTTCTCGAATGACAGGAGGCTATATTGCTTCGGTGACAGCATTCTTAGTCGTCAACGCAAAATATTTACCAATTCAATTGCCTTCAGTTTTAATATGGTTACTTCCTTCGTTAATACTTGTTCCATTTATAATTAAATGGAGCCGGAAGATGGCAGTTAAAAAAGTAATTCCTGCAAAGTAATTTTGGAAAAGGATGAAGTATTTTTTTATCTGTTGCCTGACTTTGATCTGTCTGCAAGGTTTTGCACAACCTTATATAGAAGGAGGTAAGACGAGACACCGGTTTGCTCAATTAAACCTGGGGCTTGATTTTAATTATTCGTCATCCAATGGAACACGAACAACATTTATCAATTCCTCCGGAAAAACAGACAACGTTGCACTATCCGAATTGTCTCAAGCACGATTGGTTATTGGGGGCACGCATTTCTGGGGCCATGCTGATTTTTTTATTGCAATTCCTGTTTTGTCTTTTCGAAATAGTGAATTCAGAACAGGAGTAGAGACGGGAATGAAATATTTTCCATGGCGAATAGAGCATAATAAAATCCGGCCATTTATTGGTATGTCTTTCCGGGAAATACAATTTAAGCAAGGTGAGGGAGCAGAGATGATCCGGTTTAAATTTCCATTACTAGCGGGTGTTAATTTTTCAGTGAAGAATCATTTGTTTGAATTGGGAAGTAGTTATAGCTTCAATAATTGCGGAACATATTTCTACAGTAAAATACAGACTGAAAAGTACAAGACAAATCCGTTTCTTTTTTCACTGGGCTATAAGTTTGTGATCGAAACAAGTTTGAGTGCAGAGAAAGAATGGAAGTCCGGCAGAACAAAGTGGTTTACAGATACCTTGTCTGCATTAAAGAAATTAAATGGATTCACTCTTTCGGTGGGACCGTCTTCTGCGTTTTTTTTGAAGCCTTCAAGTCATAATCTGAATTCAATACCATATTTGGATGATCATAAGGTAGCAGTGTTTCCGGAGTTCGGACTAGGATATTATTTTCATGCAATCGATCTTCAGTTAAATCTTGCTTACAGAAATATGGAAAGTGAGATCAGCGCCTATGGTTTTAATCAGGTTGCGAAACGGAAATCATGGACATTTGAAGTATTTAAATTTCTTTTCGATTACAATGGTTTTGCCTTTTTTGCAGGAGCTTCTGCCGGCATGGAAGAGTTATCTGTAACTGAAATAAGTCAGCAGCAAAATAGTTCAGTGAGTACTTTTAAAGGGATTAAACCCGGGTTAACTTTTGGTTGGGATATCAGACCAAACCGGTTGCAATCCTTTTACCTCAGAACTAACCTGAGATATTTTCCGGATCTTAATGTGGAAATGCCTGATGGAAATCGACATTCATTTGATCAGTTAGAGTTTAATTTTATTCAATTGGTTATTTTTCCTGGAAGGATTTTTTAATTGGTCAATGTTCCGGAATAATTTTAACTTTTCAATAAGAAATGTTTTTGTGGGTTTTGAATTCAAATTTAACCAATGGAATTATTTTTCACCGGTAACGGCACCGGGTTTTAAGTTGAATGTATTTAATCCTTTATCTTTGCAATTGTACAAACTTAAAACTGAAGAACTATGAAATGTCCTAATTGTAATGTAAATCTGGTGATGACAGATCGCAGTGGAGTTGAAATTGATTATTGCCCTGAGTGCCGAGGTGTGTGGCTTGACAGAGGAGAACTGGATAAGATCATCGATCGTTCTGCGTCTTCTGCCACAGGAAGACCTGCTCCTTCCGATCCACGTGTAGATCATAGTTATGGTGATAAAAAGTACGACTACAAAAAAAAGAAGCGTGACTCTTTTCTCGGTGATTTATTTGACTTCTAAAAGTGGTGTTCAGATATTGAAAATAGATCGAAGAAGAAATTGAATAATTTAAAAAAGGGAATTGAGATATAAGAACTCAATTCCCTTTTTTTGTCATAAAACAAAATGGGAGATAAAACAGTAAGTTCTACTCACTGTTTACCTTTTGTTATTTTCCGATTTTGTCGAAGCGATCCAGTTCCATCACTTTTACCCAGGCAGCGACAAAATCTTTTACGAATTTATCTTTCGAATCTGAACATGCATAAACTTCTGCAAGCGCTCTCAATTCTGAATTTGATCCGAAGATAAGATCAACTCGTGTTCCTGTCCATTTTACAATTCCTGTTTTACGGTCGCGACCTTCAAAAACATTTTGTGAATCTGAAGTAGCTTTCCATGTTGTTCCAAGATCAAGAAGATTCAGGAAATAATCATTCGTGAGTGTTTCAGGTTGTTTTGTGAAAACGCCATGCTTTGAACCATCGTAATTTGTATTCAGTACACGCATTCCGCCGATCAATGCAGTCATTTCAGGAGCTGTTAGGTTAAGCAATTGAGCTTTGTCAACTAACATTTCCTCGGCAGTAGTAGTATGTTTCGGCTCAAAATAATTTCTGAAGCCATCAGCAGCAGGTTCAAGAACTGCAAATGATTCTACATCTGTTTGTGCTTGTGAAGCATCGGTTCTTCCCGGTGTAAACGGAACATTAATGGTATGTCCTGCATTCTTCGCGGCTTTCTCTATACCTGCACTTCCGGCAAGTACGATCAGGTCTGCAAGTGAAACAACTTTACCACCGCTGTTAAATCCGGATTGAATGTCTTCCAGTGTCTTTAATACTTTGGCTAGTTGAGTCGGATTATTAACAGCCCATTTATTTTGCGGTGCCAAACGAATGCGTGCGCCATTTGCTCCACCACGTTTGTCAGAACCACGGAAGGTAGAAGCAGAAGCCCATGCTGTCGAAACAAGTTCTGAAACACTAAGTCCGGAGTCAAGGATCTTTGCTTTCAGAACTGCAATGTCTTTTTCGTCAATTAATTTATGATTGACTGCAGGAAGCGGATCTTGCCAGATGAGTTCTTCTTTCGGAACTTCAGGTCCGAGATAACGAACGATCGGTCCCATGTCCCGATGTGTGAGTTTATACCATGCACGTGCAAATGCATCTGCAAACTGATCAGGATTCTCGTGGAATCGTTTCGATATTGGTCCATAGATCGGATCAAACCTTAAAGAGAGATCAGTAGTAAGCATTGTCGGTGCATGTCGTAAAGAAGGATCGTGTGCATCAGGAACAGTTCCTGAACCGGCTCCACCTTTTGGTTTCCACTGATGTGCACCAGCCGGACTTTTTGTCAATTCCCATTCGAATCCGAATAAGTTATCGAAGAAATTGTTACTCCACTTTGTAGGTGTTGTTGTCCATGCTCCTTCAAGTCCGCTGGAAATGGTATGAACACCATGACCACTTCCGAAAGAATTTTTCCAGCCCAAACCTTGTTCTTCAATTCCGGCAGCTGCCGGTTCTTTGCTTACATATTTCGCCGGATCAGCAGCGCCATGTGTTTTACCAAAAGTGTGACCACCGGCGATCAATGCAACCGTCTCTTCATCATTCATTGCCATCCGTCCGAAGGTCTCACGGATATCATGTGCAGCAGCCAGTGGATCAGGATTTCCCATAGGACCTTCCGGGTTTACATAGATCAATCCCATTTGAACAGCAGCCAGTGGATTTTCAAGATCGCGACTTCCGGTATGACGTTTATCGGCAAGCCATTCACTTTCTGCTCCCCAGTAAATATCTTCTGCTGGTTCCCAGACATCTTCCCGTCCGCCACCGAATCCAAAAGTCTTAAAGCCCATCGATTCAAGAGCGCAGTTTCCTGCTAAGATCATCAGGTCAGCCCATGAAATTTTCTGACCGTATTTTTGTTTGATAGGCCAAAGAAGAAGCCGGGCCTTGTCAAGATTTACGTTATCAGGCCAGCTATTCAACGGAACAAATCGTTGTGTTCCGAAACCCGCTCCACCACGACCATCGGAAATGCGATAAGTACCGGCGCTATGCCATGCCATACGGATAAAGAATGGACCATAGTGTCCATAATCTGCAGGCCACCAATCCTGCGAATTGGTCATTGCTTCATAAAGATCTTTCTTCACTGCTTTCAGATCAAGTTTTTTGAATTCTTCAGCATAGTTGAATTTTTCATCCAATGGATTCGACAATGATGAATACTGACGAAGAATATTCAGCTTTAAAAGATTCGGCCACCAGTCGCGGTTTCGTGTTCCGCCACCTGCACTTGTTTTCAATGCACCGCCGTGAAATGGGCACTTCGCTTCGCTGGTATTGACATCAGCCAATGTTGTTTTGTTATCTTCCTGTTCTTTCATTGGTATAGTATTTAATTTATGTGGAATGATTGATTTCTAATTCCTGACAATTTACAGTTAAGCTTGTTAATTTGAAATGATATTAGACACAAATATTGATTAAAAAATCATATCAATGAAACTGATATTTTCTATCTTTGTATAGACACTATCTATGAACCTTGCCCAACTCGAATACATCGTTTCTGTCGATTCTACCCGGCATTTCGCAAAAGCTGCTGAAAAGTGCTTTGTAACGCAGCCCACCCTCAGCATGATGATTCAGAAACTGGAAGAAGAGCTGGGAGTGAAGATATTTGACCGGAGTAAGCAGCCGGTGATTCCGACTAAAGAAGGTGAACAGTTGATCCTGCATGCAAAAGCCGTTCTTTCCGATCTGAACCGGATGAAGGATTATGCCAGGGAATTGCAGGGCGAAATTGCAGGTGAATTTCATCTGGCAGTCATTCCGACGTTAGCTCCGTATCTCATTCCATTATTTATAAAGCAGTTTACAGCTGAATTCCCGCTTTTATCTGTTCATATGAAAGAAATGACAACGGATGAGATCATTCCAAAATTAAAGCGCCGGGAAATTGATGCTGCGCTTTTAGCAACACCTTTGATGGAAACCGGTCTGATGGAAAATAAACTCTTCAATGAAGAGTTTTATGTTTACGCTTCAAGGAACGAATTGCTGCCAAAGAAGAATTATGTTTTGCCGGGTGAATTGAATATTCATCATCTATGGCTGCTGGAAGAAGGTCATTGTATGCGTAATCAGGTTTTTAATTTGTGTGAGTTGAAAAAAACGGATTCTTCAAAAAGTAATTTACTGTATGAGGCCGGAAGTATTGAAACGCTGATCCAATTGGTCGATAAACTGGAAGGAATTACTATTGTGCCCCGACTTTCAACGTTTACCATGACGGCCAGACAAAAAGCCAAACTGCATGAGTTTGCAAATCCGAAACCGGTGCGTGAAATTTCTCTGGTGACCATTGATTCATATCCTAGGAAACGATTAATTAGTAAACTCAGTTCATTTATCTCCGAAAACCTCCCATTCGAAATAAGTTCCAGAAAGAATGAAGTCATTCCTGTTAAATGATTGCCGTTGTGGATTATCTGCTTAATGTAACAGAGCTCCAGTGTTTATCTTTCATTTTTGTGTCTTCATATTTCATTTAATATTATGTAATTTCGTCGCCTATGCCGGTAAAGAAAAAAAAGGCCGCTGACCTTTCATCTCAGCCAATAGGAGTATTTGATTCAGGGATTGGCGGATTGACTGTTGCCAATGCAATTCAAAAGGTTCTTCCTCATGAATCGTTGGTGTATTTCGGTGACACTGCTCATTTACCATATGGGGATAAGTCTCCTGATTCCATTAAATACTATGCGATCCGGATCGCCCAGTTTCTGATGCAGAAGAATTGTAAGATGATCGTCATAGCTTGCAATACTGCCAGCTCCATTGCCTATGAAACCGTTAAAGACTTTGTCGGCGGAAAAATTCCTGTCGTTGATGTGATCAGTCCAGTCGTTGATCTGGTCACGCATACCAAATCCATTCATAAAGTTGGAGTGATCGGAACTAAAGGGACCATTAAAAGTGACATCTACGCAAAGAAGATCAAGGCGGCCTCAAAGAAAGAAGTCGCTTCGCTTGCAACACCACTTCTGGCTCCTATGATCGAGGAAGGGTTTTTCAATAATAAGATCTCACGCTCTGTTATTGCTTCTTATTTGTCCAGCCGGAAACTTGCAAAGATCGATGCACTGATCCTGGCCTGCACACATTATCCATTGATCCGGCCTGAAGTAGAAGAGTATTATAAAAACGACGTGAATATTATTGATACAGCCGGTGTAGTTGCAGATAGCGTAAAGGCGACCCTGAAAAAAAATGATCTCCTGGGCAAAAAGAAATCTCCCGTTCATCATTTTTATGTCTCCGACTTCACCAAGTCATTCGAAGAAAGCACACGGTTCTTTTTTAAGAATAAGATTCATTTGGAGAAACTGGATTTCTGGAAATAGTAATTTTGGAAGTTAAAAACTTTCTCGCCGGATAAGTTGACCTTTGCCCTCAAACGATTGGGGATTCAACATCCAGCTTTCCGGTACCATCCTTTTCGCAATTTCGAAAGCTAATTACTTCAGCCATTCAGCATACATCACATACCTGTCAGGCAATTGCTCCAGCAATTTTCGTTGTTCTTCTGAAATGGGTTTTAATTTTTTTGCAGGAGCACCGGCATAAATAAATCCGCTTTCAACGATTGTGTTTTCTAAAACAATAGCACCGGCGGCAACGATTGAAAAGGATTCCACAATAGCATGGTCCATGACAATTGCCCCCATACCGATCAATACATTGTTGTGAAGGTGACATCCATGTACAATGGCATTGTGTCCAATGCTGCAATTATTGCCAATCGTCGTTTTTGCTTTCTGATAAGTGCAGTGAACGATTACACCATCCTGTAGATTCACCTTATTTCCGATCCGGATACTGTTTACATCGCCTCTTATAACAGCATTGAACCATACACTGCAATCATCGCCCATGACCACATCACCGACAATCGTTGAATTCGGTGCCAAATAGCAATTTTTACCAAACTGTGGCTTTACGTTTTTTACGGGGAGCAATAGTGCCATAAGGTGTTGTATATTTGTAAAATAAGGAATTGGTTAGATTCGTTAGTAATAAACGAAAAATTCTTTAAATTTATACTTTCAAAAATACGATGATTAGTATCAGGAAAACCTTTACAGCTATTTGTATTTCGGCTCTTGCTTTGAGCGCTTGTAAAAAGCCATTGGAGTACCCGGTAGTTCCAGCTATTGATTTTAAAAAAATTGAAGGAGTTAAGGACGTTAATGGTAAAGACCAGTATCTACTGGTGACAATCGGTTTTACGGATGGAGATGGGGATATTGGTTATCATACACCTGAATCAGGACTTAATGATCCGATTTTTGATGTACCTGCTGATGCATCGAATCCTTACTATACGAACTTTAAAGTGAAAACGTACCATCTGATAAATAATGTGTGGACGGTGGATACAGTAGATATCAGTGCAAGAATTCCTTATCTCACACCTGAAGGAAGTAACAAAGCATTGAAAGGCGAGATTGAAAGAGAACTACCATTGAATGTCGGACTTGTTAATGACACATTCTACTATGAAATTTTTATATATGACCGTGGGCTACATGCAAGTAATACGATTAAGACTTCAAACATTATTGTAAACACACAATAAGTGATTGCGTATTCTACGCAGGTCTGCGGGAAAAATAAAATAGTATTTGGAAAGCACCCTATCCAATTTCATTTTCATCCACTATGATGTTTCGCTAAATATTCCTGTTCCGTTTGTCCGGGGGTAGGAATAAATATCGCTCTCTTATTAAGTGCATATAAATCCATGATCGTTGAATACCCGGAACGACAAATGATCTTATCCGAAGCAACTACTTTTTTCCTGAATTCTTCATCATCCAGATGATTATGAATTTCCAGTCCGTCCACTTTTAATTGCTCATGATCTTCAGGAAGTCCTCTGATGATCAGACATTTTTTTTCAGTTTTCTGAAAAAGTTCAATGCACTGATTTTCCAGGTCGGTCCGTAAAGGTTCAGGTCCGCTAAGTATCGCACAGAATTCATATTCTTTGCCTTTATATTCATTTTCCCTTTGATCGAATCTGCTAAGAGGTCCGATGAAAGTAGCATTTTCGGGAACAGGATATTTGTGTGACAGGTCACCTGATAAGTTACCTTCTCCTTTGTAATCAGGAATCAGGACTTTGTTGAATTTACCGGTAAAGCTTAGGATCTTTTTATGTAAATGCTTTTCCAAAAACCGCAACGTCTTTGGACATTTTACCATCAATTGATGAGTAATGATAGTGGATCTGATCTTCTGATTGTATAAACCATAACAATTGTCCGAATACACTTCTTCGATCTTTTGGTCATCGATCACAGCATTCAGCCATTTATTCTCATTTCTTATTGTTTTCAGAAATGATAATGACTGAAAAAACAACATAGCGCTGACTGAAAAGTTGATCGAATAACGGATGTTGTAACCGGGTTTTTCAAGCAGAACCAATTCCGGAAAATAGTTTTTCCAGAAGCCATATGCATTTCCTGCCGACGCTAAAACAATCTCGTGTCCCTCTTTTTGAAATTTTCTGATCAGAGGTACACTCCGTGTTGCATGACCAAGTCCCCAATCCATACATGCAAAAAGAATCTTCTTTTTATTTTCTGAGGGCATTGTTTTGAGTGAGGACAAATCGGTTCGGTTAAATTTTTATCGGTACTACCTCACAACAAATTTTGTATTTTCAGAAGTTCTTATTCCGGTAATTTTGATCGAATAAACACCCGGGGAAATTTTCGTCCTTCCGAAAAGTTCTTCGAAAGAAAAATCATTCAGTCCTGAAAATACTTGTTTGTCGTTCGCAGTTGAAATCAGTTTACCCGAGATGTCGAATAATGAAATTTTTACAAGACCATTCACGTTGGAATGAAGTCTTAAACTTTGTACTTCTGCTGATGGATTTGGAAATACACTTGCCACTGAACTTTCACTTTGCAGTGAAGTTACATTGGTCAATATACCGATCGTTCCATCGTTGTTGATGTTCTGAGTATAAATTCCTACATCTTGTCTGTCATCTTCCCATACAGCAATAACACTTTCCGCCGATGGACTGATGTAGGCTGGTGTCAGCTGAGCTCTTGATTTATTGCTTGTCACAGACGAAATCGTTACACTCGTTGGAGTCCACATCGGTGTGCCGTTCATGTCGATCTTTGTTGCATGCAATTGCTGGTTACCGAAAAGTCCTTCTGAGTAGAGTATGATCATCCCATCACTTGTCTTGCGCATATCGTATGCTTCGTAGTAAGTAGCAGAAATCGGAGCAACTGCAATTCCATCCGGTCCAAGCAGTCGGTTACCTGTATTGTCGAATGATTGAACTGTCACTCCGGCGCTTCCTTGTGAGCCATCGGTTTCTTTAATGAGGACCATTGGGTTAGTCATACCGTTTTCGAAGCGGATCTCCGGTGACATGCGTTGAGTAAGTGTTGAGGTACAAGCTTCCGTTCCGTCCACACTCCATAGCATTCCACTTTCGTCAATATGCTGAACAAAGACGTCATTGTAAGAAGGATTCGTCGGATTGCCGGATGAATAAGCAATGTAGGCGCCGTTGTTTCCATCAGGAACCACGGAAGGGTACGCAGCAAATCCAATTAGTTTGGATGAAATTTGCACAGGTGATGACCAAACAGGATTTCCTGCAGCATCAAAACGTTGCATGAACATTTTACTAGCCGGAAGTCCGCTGCCGGTTTGTTCAATATACAGGATCATGAAATCGTCACTAAGTGTTGGAACTACCTGCGGTCTGCTATAGCCTGCAACACCGGTGGAGTCTATGATACGTTTCGGCGAAGAGAAAGCAGTAATTCCTGCAGGGCTTATCTTCTGGAATGAGATCCAGCTTTTCGGAAGACCATCAGCTATCCATGCAACTACTGCATCATTATTCGCAAGTATTCCGACATTCGGGGCAATACCGCCGGAAGCTGCAGAATCAGTCAGACTGATTCCTGCATTACCATAATTGAAATTGCCGGCAACATCAATGCGATAGGCAACGATATCTAAAACACCTGAACGTTCATCCTGAAATGCAGATACCATGTTATTCTCATGATCGACCTTCGTGTCATAGACAAAAATGGCTGAACTTTGAGGATAATTGCTTACCGTTAATCCGGAAGCCGGTAATAATTTTGTGCCCATATCATCCATTGCCTGCATACTGAAATCATAAGACGAAACAGCATTCTGATTGAACCAGCTCACATAGGCAGTGCCATATTGTGGGTTTAGTGCGCAGATTGGAACAACTTCTTCTGGTCCTGCAGAATCTCTGACAATTGCATTTATTGCCGGATCATTTGAAAATTGTCCGAATACAGTAGTAGTGACAAGTAAAAGAGCAGTTAGTAGATTTCTTTTCATCGAGGTGTATTTAAGATGATGAAGGTAGAAAAAAGGTGCTTAGTTTGAATAGGTCTGATTAAAATTTCTCAACCAGAATGGTAAAAAAACTCAGAGAACACGATCCCGATACCTATGATGACACTATGAAACCATTTACTGTTGTGTGCTTAAAAGTTTAGTCGTTCACTCTTGTGCTTATGATGTTTAAAAAACCGAAGTTGTACACTTTCTCTTTTAAATAACACCCAATATCATTTAAATAAAATATAATATCTTAGCCCCTATGACTTTTAAATTAAAGCTGGTCTTCTATTTACTTCTCTTTTCAGTCAATGGAATATGCCAGCCCTTTGTCGATCTTTTTAATACCAGATTCCAGTCATTTCCTGCAATAAGTTTCAGTGGTGAATCAAAGCGGAATATCAGTGCAACACAATGGCAGACGAATATACTTGCTCCGATTGTTCGAAAGAATAAAGATGTGATTTTAGCGGGTGTGAATTATTCACTTTTTAATTTTACGGTCAATGGCGATACTTCCTATTCGACATCATTAAGATCACATGGGGTACATGTTGGTTACAATAAGCAGTGGAGAAATG
>JBMQEM010000044.1:0-8674 GCA_049363815.1 Bacteroidota bacterium | reverse complement strand
ATTCTGTCCGGCAGTAACACCAGCGAAATTTGACAAGATCTTGGAAGGATCATCCAATCCACCTGCATAGCGTTTGGTTTCTACTGCTGAAATTGAACGGGTACTTACCACCGACATTTCATTGATCGCTTCACCCTTGTTTTTGTAACCTGTTATTTCAACTTCATTCAGTTTCGAAACTTTTTCCTGCATGGTCAGGTTCAGAACCGTTTCTTTACCTGAATTAACTTCGATATCAGGAATTACCTTTCCTTCGAATCCCAGATAAGACAATTTCAAGGATATTCTTCCAACAGGAATTTTTTCCATCTTAAACTCACCATTGAAATCGGTAACGGCTCCAATCGTCGGATCAGTGGTCAGAACAACCACGACTCCTATGAGTGGCTGCTTGCTATCTACATCCAGAATGGTTCCTCTGACCATCTGGGTCATCTTCTGGCCAAAAGCCAGAGTGGTTAGTAGCGTAATTAATAATGTTGTTGTAATGAACTTTTTCATAGCATGTGTTTGTTTGTAGTTTTTGTTTGATTACTGAGGCAAAAGTCTATGAATGAGGACAGTTCTACAATTCAACTATGCGTATCTGGGTGTGATGTCTGCCAAATCGGATTTATATTCTGCAAACTTGAAAAGGAAAAACATAAAAAGTCTGTACTATAATGTAAATTATGACCTCGAAGTCCGATTTTATAATTTCTAATTAAAAGTCTTTAATCTACTAATCGCTACTTAGTTTAATTTTTCAGCTCAAATTACAGGGTTCAATTTTTAGAGAAGAGTTGTGATCACTAAATGTTAATCACCAATCTCTAACTTTCATTTACTAATTCGACTTGCTGATTACCTGGAAGAAAAGCTCCCTGTAGGTTTCGGAGATGGGAATGATCTGATTGAAAATTTTTATTCTGCTACGTTCAATGGATTCGATCTTGTTGATACCTACCATAAACGATTTGTGTACCCTGCAAACGATGTTGGAAGGAATGATCTTTTCAAGTTCGCTGAAATTCTGTAGAGTCATGATCCTTTTCTCTGCCGTATGAATTCTGCGATAATCGCGCATTCCTTCGATATAAATTATATCTGAAAGGTTGACTTTTTCTAACCGGTTTTCTGTTTTGACAAAAATGTACTCAGGAGGCAAACTTAGAGCCGGCTGACTCATACTTTCCTGCGCTTTATTGACTGCCTTTAGAAAACGGTCGAATGTAAATGGTTTAAGAAGATAGTCGGTCACATTCAGTTCATACCCCTTTATGGCATATTCCTGGTATGCTGTGGTAATGATCACGCGACTGTCGATCTTTGAGCTTTCCAATAATTCAATTCCAGACAATTCATCCATATTGATATCAAGAAAAAGGAGATCAACTTTATTGGACCTCAGATAAGAAAGGCCATCGAGAGCATTGTCGAATGTTCCGCACAAATTTAAAAATGGAATTTTATCGACAAATGACTTTGTACGTTCCATAGCAAGTGGCTCATCCTCTATAATTATGCAAGAATATTTATCCATTTCTGATTGTCAAATGTACACTATAAATATCTGTATGTTTAACGATCTCCAAAGAATGATTGTCAGGATAGATCAGATCCAGACGTTTCCGGATCAGATCATTCCCAAGTCCGTTACTATCTTGCTTCAGCTTGCGATTTGGATCAAATTTATTATCACACACAAATAAAATTGTATCTTTTTTAATGACTACCTGAACATTGATCGCATTATCTATTTTCTTATTGGTAGTATGCTTGAATGCGTTCTCAATAAAAGGAATAAAAATCATCGGAGCTATTGTCCGATTTCCGGGAATCCCTGTAACAGTGAAATTTACATAAGCGGAGTTTAATGTTCTGATCTTTTGCAGTTCAATGTACTTCTCAATATACTCCAGCTCCTTTTCAAGCAATATTCTGTCTGTTTTTGTTTCATATAACATAAAACGCAATATATCTGAAAGCTTGTTCAGATAAGTAGAAGCTTCTCCTGCATCTTTTATCATCAAAACGTCTATGTTATTAAGTGTATTGAACAAAAAATGCGGGTCGAGTTGCGCCTTCACTAAGGCCATTTCCGTTTCATGATTCTTTTGCTTCAACTTCTCTTTCAGCTTAACTTCCTCAAACCAGGTGATGAATCCCTTCATTACTAATGCCACCATCCCTGAAATGGACGAAATGATAGTCATCACAACGATTACTCTAACGGCAGTAGAGCGACCATGCTTCCCACCTTCATCCATGTCAATGATACGACCGGTTTCGATCAGGTATCTGATGGTTATGTACCCTAAAACAGCAGCTCCCAGTGAAATAAAGATTCCTGCCACAATGGAACGATAAAACTTTTTTTTCTGAAGGTGTTTTGGAAATACAAGAAAATAACATAAATAAAATGTGATAAAAGACGGCAAAAAAGCAAATACCATTACGCTCTTAATAGCATTCATTGCCCTGGCTTCCTGATCTATCGTATGTCCGCTTCTATAAAACACTCCAACTACTATCAGTATCAAAAGTATATAGCACGCCCAGAATCCAATATGAAACAAAACGACAACCGACTTTTTCATAAAATCAAATTTAGTTATTTATGTCAGCGAAATTCGTGTGTTTTCACGTGTTATAAAAATTTAATCTTCAAATTGGAGATAAATGTCTGCAAGTCGTGAGATGGGTGCGGATATTTTATACGCACCGTGTCATTTGTCCGTGAAAAGCTTGTGTCTAATCTCAATTGAAGATGCATATTATGCTGAAAAATACATTAAAACAGAAAATTACTTTTTCACAGAAAATAAAAATGCTCCTGCTGAAAATCGATCAACAGGAGCACTTTTAAATGCGGTCAAACAAGTTTTTAATAGCTTAATACAACACTATTCGAATTTCCATTCACATTCCAGGCAACTTTATATCCATATGCGCATGCATAAGGAGTTGGATTACCGCTTTGATCTACACCAAGTGTAAGTGTGAATGTGTTTCCATCAACAGCATGTGCCAGCTCGCCGGAATTGAATCTCCAAAGCCCACAATAGGTATTTGAATTGACTGTAGAATTATAATATGTAGTGAAAGCACTTCCGAAACGATTCACACCCCAACTGTCAACATTTGTATGACCATTCAGCGAAGTATCACCGACAGCACTGAACTGGATATGCGCGTAAGGGATATTTGGATTTGCTGTCGCCGGGATCAGACTCCATTCAGTGATGCGGGCGCTGTTCCAGACTGCACTCATATTGTTATCAAAAACCACATTAATATTCAATGCGCGTTCCTGATATTTAAGTGTTGCTGTACTCAACAGAAATCCAAGCCAGTTGTTTCCATTAATATTCCTCAACGTTTTTACACCATTGAACTTGATCGATTTATTATCACTTAAACGAACAACTTTAAAATCGATGTAAGTCAAGGTTAATTCTGCACCGATATCACTCCAATGAGTGCCGCTTGTCAATTCAACTTTGATCTGTCCGGAACGGGTACGGGATGGACTAAAACAAGGAGTTACGCCATCAAAATTGTAAAAAAGTATTTTGTTGGCGATTTGTGAAGAATCAATGACAACACCGCACAACGGACTTGATAAAATTGTTGATGAAGTAGACGAAGACGACATTCTTCCGAAAGCAGGAATCTCACTTAATGAATTGTTGATGTCATTATCAACCTGATCTGATTCTGCCTTATAATTATTGGCATCGGAATTAAACTGTGAAACATTTGCATCAAGCTTGGCTTCTTCAACTTTATCTTCATCTTTTTTACAACCTGAGAAAATTGTTAAAGCTGAAAAGGCACTGATCAGAATGAACTTTCCTGTTTTCATTTTTTGTTTTTTTTGAAATTATGAATTGTTTGTTATGATTGTACTGAAGAGAGAGCAAAATTAGCCATCATTTCTGTCCAAAGAATGATTTTCATTACTTGTTTTAGGGATTTGGCTGTTAATAATAAGTTTGGTGATATGCTTCCGAAGGCAAGGATTGTACCAGAAAAACATTGAGAAATTAAACACAAAGGGCACTAAGTTCACTGAAAGACCACGGAATTGGGCATTCACCTCTTGTGCTCTTCGTGTTTTAAAAAAATCATAGCTGAACACTCACAAATTAAAACACAATTCCTTGCAGATTAATGCTTCAAAGGCCTCTTTTTAATCATTCCGCCTTTTGTATCTCTGACGCTACTCATGACTACAAATGCATTTTTATCGATCTTTTCGATTTCGGTATTGAGTCTGTTTAATTCTAACCTTGTCAGGACTGTGTACAAAATATCGATATCACCTTTTGCACCGTGATTCCCATATCCGCCGGATCCACGATAAACCGTCACTCCTCTTCCCAGAGTATTTATGATCATTTGCTTGATCGTCTCATTATGAACTGAGATGATCGTCACACCGGAATATTCTTCAATTCCTTCGACCAGAAAATCCAGTGTCTTTGATGCAGATAAATAAGTGATCATAGAATAAAGCGCAATTTGTATGGTAAGAAAATATGCTGCTGCTGAAAAAATAATGACATTGATGATAACGATGATATCACCAATAGTGGTTCCGAATTTCCGGCTCAGGTAAATTGCAAGCACTTCCGTCCCATCGAGTACAGCTCCACCTCTGATCGACAATCCGATTCCGGCTCCAAGAAAGAATCCGCCGAAAACAGCGACGAGAAGATTGTCGTTTGTCACATTCGGAAATGTAACTGTTGCCAGCACTAATGCCAGACCGGATATCGCCAAGGTCATCTTAAAGGCAAATTTCCTGTCGATGATCTTGTTTGCAAGAATAATAAATGGAATGTTCACACAAATGATCCATATATATAATGGTGTCCCGGTAAGCGCTGAGATCAATAAGGAAATACCTGTAGCACCGCCATCGATAAAATTATTCGTAAGCAGGAATCCTTTGAAACCAAATGCCGCAGCGAAGATCCCGATCGCTATGAGTATGAAATCTTTGATGTTATTTTTTACTACGATCCTGAACTGAAGAAAGCTTTTCGCCATTTTATAGTTCAAGACGTTGTTTGAAGATATTTTATCCATTGAAATTTTCTGATTTGATTTTAAATAAAAATTGCATTAGGACAAAAAAGGCAAAACCATATAGCACCTATGGCAGAACCGCATTTGTCAAATAAAATTACCGATCACGGAATAAAATTTCAAATCCTCCAGACAGAAATTGTCAAATGAATATTCTGTAATGTTCTAAAAAGATTATTATTATGATGTTTAGAATAACTCAGCAAATATGAAGTAAAATAATCACAGGAAAAACGCTGCATTCCAATTACCTTCTTTCCGCAATTCCCGGTCAGAATTTTAAAAGCAGCGGAATTCAATTCAACAACAGGAACAGGAACGGGACATTTAGAGATCAACGTATTTTTTCCATTGATAGATCCTGATGTCAGAAATGTAAGCTCTTCTTCAGCTGCTATTTCAGACTTATGATCATTTGCAGAAAAAAAACAACAGAAAACAGACAGGCTCATTAAGCATGCAATCGTAAAAATCTGCACTAATTTTCTTTTATTCAATTTTTCTCTTTTTTGTAAAAATAGCGATTAAAACTGAATTATTCTTTACATTTGCCCATAGATGTTCATAAAGCAAATATCTTTTCTTTTAATGATTTGCGTTTTACTCAGTACAGTGAGCAAAACCTTACTTTATGTGCATTACCGCTCCAATCTATCTTATTATACCAATGTGCTTTGCGAAAACAAAGCTAAACCGGCGTTGAAATGTCATGGTAAATGTCATTTGAAAAAAGAATTGGCAGGAGATGAAAAGAAACAGAATGGTCCGGCCAACAATTTGAAATCTGAAAACTCTTTGGTGTTATTCGTTCAGGACTTCACTAATGAAATATTTTTTTCAAATGAAGACATTTTCATTTCATTTGTCACTATAAAGGAAAAGCCTTCCGGTTTTCCGTTTTCCGTTTTCCACCCGCCTTCCTGTTAATTTAAATTTACAATTTTTATTGTTTAATGTTGATGTAAGGACTGCTCCTTGCTCATCTCGTTAGTCATTTATATTTTATTTAACTTCAAATTCATTCTTATGAATGCAAAAATCTGCTTCGTAATTGCAGTAGTATTATTGATAAGTAATTCAATCAATGCGCAAAATCTTGATGCCAGTCCAGCAGGTATCATGATCAGTCACAGTCATCCGAAAGATGGCTGGATGTTCAATTACACTTACATGAACATGCTGATGAAAAATAATCTTTCAGGAACAGAGAAAATTTCAACCGAGGATATATTTAACCGGAATTATAGTATGGCCGCAGAAAAAATGAAAATGGACATGCATATGATCATGGCCATGTATGGGATCACCGGCAGGCTTACGGTTATGATGATGGCATCTTATAATGTGAACTCAATGAACATGCAATCGTATGCTGCAGGACATGTGCACGGAGGTTCAAATGCTGATGCATCATTGTTTCATACGCACAGTTCCGGCGGATTTGGGGATGTTAAACTATGGGCTTTATACAAGATCGGAAATGGAGAAGGATCATCATTGGTCCTGAGTGCCGGATTGAATATGCCAACAGGCGATATCAATGTTGAAGCAGGAGAACATGCTTTGTTTCCCGGCCAACGACAATCGTACATGATGCAATTAGGTACTGGATCTTTCGACCTGATGCCCGGACTTACCTATTATAAGCGAACAGGAAAACTGGCCTGGAGTGCTCAAGCACTGATGAATATACGGCCATTTGAAAATGAGAATGGCTACCGACAAGGCAGTGATGTAACTTTTAATATCTGGTCAGCTTATTCTTTCAATTCTTCCTTCAGTGCTTCCTTCCGTGGTGAAATATTTAATGGTGATGTGATTTCAGGGAGAGATCCCATGATCTCAACTCTTGCTGAACCGGATGCAAATCCCGTTAATCATGGTGGGATAAAAGGAAACACTTATGCGGGCTTCAATTATTACCTGAACAAAGGTCTTCTGCATGATACTAAATTGGGAATTGAATTTGGGATCCCTGTTTATCAGAATGTAAAAGGAGTTCAGATGTCGACAGCTTATTCTTTGTTTGTTTCGATTACAAAATCTTTTAATTGATTCTTGCCTTCAATAAACAAATTAAAATGATATTTCCCTTTAATAAATTTTATATTTGCGATGAACTATAAAATCCTGAATGATTCATTCGATAAACACCCAGATCCGCCAACTCGCCGTCCATTTCGTCGGCAACAAATCACTTGAAGAAGGGATTGAGTTTTCCGAATCCGTCATGGAGCAACCGGATGATGATACGATTGAGGCTTTACTGAACTATTTTCTGTCGTCAATTAAAGGTGAAGAATTGTTTGAATTTTATCACGAGTCGGATCTTGAGCTGAATGAACTTTTCAGTTATTGCACGAAGATCTTTAGAGACAAACGGAATTTTTTCGGTCAAGGAAAAAACATAGCAAAACATTTGTATGAATGTTCGGAGCATCCTAAGATCAAGAGTGGAGAATTTTATGTGGCTTATTTCACTGATCTGGTCCTGGATGATGAATCATTTGATGCCATTGGACTTTTCAAATCAGAATCGAAGGACCGGTTTTTAAAAGTGAAACAGAAAAACAAGATCTTCAATGTTTCCAGTGAAGAAGGTATCAATACAAATAAGCTTGATAAAGGATGTCTGATCTTTAATACAGATGAGACATCCGGATTTAAAATTGCTATCGTCGACAACCTGAACAAATCACTCGAGGCTCAATACTGGAAAGATGATTTCCTGAAAGTGAAACCGGTGAACAATGATTTTCATATGACGAAAGAGTTTTTAGGCATTGCAAAAAACTTTGTAGTCAAACAACTTTCGGAAGACTTTGAAGTTAGCAAATCAGATCAAATTGATCTTCTCAATCGTTCAGTCGAATATTTTAAGGAAAATGATTCATTCGACAAAAAGGATTTTGAGAAAAAAGTATTTCAGGAGCCTGAGATCATCAAGTCGTTTCGAAATTATGATAACAATTACAGAGAAGACAATGATCTGGAGATTGAAGATCAATTTGAGATCTCGAAACCGGCAGTAAAAAAACAATCCAAAGTATTCAAGAGTGTTTTGAAACTTGACAAGAATTTTCACATCTATATTCATGGAAATAAAGACATGATTGAAAGGGGCGTTGAGAAGGATGGCCGTAAGTTTTATAAGATCTATTTTGAATCAGAAATGTAGGATTGGTTTGACTTAAATTCGTCCAAAAAATCAGTATTTTATCCAATGACCTACATCATTTGCCCATGTAATTAGTCTTGTTAACCCTTCGTATGACTCCTGTTCGCCGAATAAATTTTTAACACTTTAATTAATACCTTATTATAGATATTGAAAAGTTGTGTTTTTCCACCAAAAACACACAAAAACCCAACTTTTTAGAGGTCGAAAATTTATCAACTTTTTTCAAACCGGTTTTGCCAGATTTGAGAAAATTGTTAATTTTCACAACCACAAGTATTTACACATGAAAACACCCACACCACTCAAGCGGGCCATCTTAGTTATGGTCTTAGTTTCTATTAATTTATTCAGTTCATCTGATAAATTATTCGCACAGACAGCGAATGCTCTGAACTTTGATGGCAGCGATGATTATGT
>JBMQEM010000043.1:0-31977 GCA_049363815.1 Bacteroidota bacterium | reverse complement strand
GCGGTCACATATCGGTAGAAAAAAAAAGAATGACCGCATAGCGGTCACATATCGGTAGAAAATCAAATTATGATTTTCGATTTTTGAAAAAATAGTTATGGTCTCTTTTTCTTCGCATAAGCATAGATCCCGATGCCGGCCAATACATATGGAATGGCAAGCAGATACATGATCCCACTGTTCAGGCCGCGGCCGGTTTTGTTTTCATGTGCATCATGACTGCTTTCTGCTACGCGACGACACATTGCACATTGAGAATACGTGTCAACCGAAAAAGAACCTAAAGCTAGTAAGAGAATTACAATGAATTTTTTCATCTGAGATTTTTTTCAGAATTGATAATATGGAGAGATCATCAGGTAAACGATTACTCCGGTTGTGGTTACATAGAGCCAGATGGGATATGCCCAACGGGTGATCTTCTTGTGACTGCTTACCTGATTTGTCAATCCGCGGTACAAAGATAGTAATACCAGAGGCAATACAAAAGCGGCAAGAATGATATGAGAGATGAGAATGGTCAGGTAAAGTGGTCGGAGCGGATTGTCGGCAGGGAATTTCGTTTCCACACCAAATGCATGAAATGCTACATAAGAAAGCAGGAAAACCGTTGAAATAACGCAAGCTGTTATGTTGAGTTTTTTGTGCATTGCAATATTTTTCCGCCTGATAAAGTAGAGCGACATGATCAACAACAAAGTTGTAGTTCCGTTCAGGATGGCATTCAGCTTTGGCAGCATTGCAACCCACGATGGAATATTACTCTGCTTGGGCAAAATTGACAAAATGAATATCAATAAAAATACAACGAGTGAAATTATATAGATCAGTCGTTTGTAAAATGAATCGTTTGCAGTAAGATTTGCCAATGTGCTTATTTTTTTAACCGGTATTCTTCCAATAATAATTTTGTGTGATCGATCAGGGAATCGATCTCATTCGGTTCTGTTCCATCATAAACACCGCGAATGTGTTTTTGTTTATCGATTAGAATAATGTCTTGAGAATGAAAAAAATCATTTTCATCAGTCCTTTGAGCTGCAGGTACAAGAAATCCTTCTCTCGCTACTGAATAGATCTTCTCTTTATCACCGGTAAGAAACCACCATCTTGAGTTGTTCGCAAGCATCTTTTCAGCATATACGGCAAGAACCGGAACAGAGTCGGTTTCGGGATCGACAGTAAAAGAGAGAATGTGAAATTTATCATTGTCTTTGAATGCATATTGAACTTTTCCCATCATTTCATTCATCTTTGGACAAACAGTCTGACAAGTTGAAAAGAAGAAATTTGCAACATAGATCTGATCTTCTACATTTTTTGAACCAACAGTTTCACCATTCTGATTTGTGAAAGCAAACTCAGGAATCGTATGAAAAGAGGTATCTCCCGCCGCATTGATCTCGATAGGTCCAAGAATTGGCAACGTCTTAAAATGATTATGGCCGGTAACTAATACCAGCCATAACACTACCGGGAAAAGTAAAATCACAAATGGAATTATTAATCTCTTCCAGAATTGATTTTTCATTTCGATATTTTACTGTATCAATCCCAATGCAGTACCTTCATAGATCGCTATGAAAATAAGGTATACGATCAGGATAAATGGTAAGAGCAGCGACCATTTCATTGGAACTGCTTCAAATTTTAAATGCATGAAGTAGCCTACAATGAAGTACGCCTTTACGATCGTAAGAACAATGAATGTAACAAGAAGAACATTCTTGGAAATTCCGGTAAATGAAATTAACACTTCAAAGATCGTTACTGCAAGCAGGATCCAGAATACCTTCCAGATCATTTTAGTATTTAGTCCGCCTTCATGACCATGGTCTGCGGCGTGTGATTGTTCGTGATTTGCTGACATAGAATTCCTTTTTTAGAATTAAACGAGGTAGAAGAATGTAAATACGAATACCCATACAAGATCGACAAAGTGCCAGTATAGTCCGACCTTTTCGACAAGTTCATAATCCTTTTTACGCTCATTGAACCCTGATGATACCAAAGCCAATGTAATGATGTTGATGACTACACCGGAGAATACGTGGAAACCGTGAAACCCTGTGATAAAGAAGAAGAAATTCGCAAACAATGGAGTATTCCCGTATTCGTTTTCTTCAAGGTTAGCACCGACTATATTTTTCTTCGCAGTAGCGATCAGTTCTGTAGCTTCTGCCCCTTCAACTTTAGATCCGTCGCGGAATTTCAGGACTCCGGGTTCCAGATCATCGGTTCTTCCAAAGCGACCATCAGCAAGAACATAAGCACCTTTTTCAGAACCATGAATGAAATGATACCATTCCCAAGCCTGTGATCCAAGGAACATGAAACCACCGATGATGGTAAGTACAAGCCATTTTTCTACGGCCTTCTTTTTTAATTTATGCCCGGCATCAACTGCAAGTACCATTGTTACTGATGACATGATGAGGATGAACGTCATCAATCCAACATAAGCCAATGGCATATGACCATGCACGAATGGAAAATGTGTGAACACTTCATTTGGAAGTGGCCAGATATCCGGGAAACGGTGACGCATTGCACCATAAGCAATCAGTAAACTTGAGAATGTAAATGCATCGGATACAAGGAATATCCACATGAATAATTTTCCCCAGCTTACATTAAACGGAGAAACATCGCCGCCCCAAATGGACTTAGAAGGAGATGTTGCTGTAGAATGGTTTGCCATGAAATTCGTGTTGGTTTTATTGTGGTTTTATACGTGATTTTCTGTTGTTGTTACTTTTAACGGATGTAAAGTAAAAAGAAAAATAAATACACCCATAGCCCATCAAGGAAATGCCAGTAAATCGCACACATACTCAAGCCGTTGTGATTTGCTGCCGTGTATTTGCCTTTCGTTGCGCGCGAAAATACGATAATTAATGAGATTATACCTGCCAATAAGTGAAGAACATGCAATCCGGTGATCACATATAAAAATGAGCCGGCAACATTCCCAACAGCTCCGGCTTCTGCAAGTGTTTCTTTTCCGGAAGGAACGTAATTGAAGTTGGTTTTTATATCACTCACCGTTCCGGTGAATACTATTCCATGATGGTACAGATCCGACCATGCAAGATATTGTGTCAACGTAAAACCAATACCTAGTAACAATGTGATCAACAGACCGGTACGAACTTTAGGCAGCTGACCTTTTTTGGCAGAACTCACTGCCCATTGCATGGAAACACTGCTCAGAACAATCAGCAAGGTACTGATACTGAACATTGAAGGAATCGAAAACTCTACCCACTTTCCTTCACCCTGACGTACGATATAAGCAGAAGTCAATCCTGCAAAAAGCATTACAATACTTACTATCCCAAACCACAACAATGCCTTAAGTGCTTTTCTTTTTACTTCCGCTTCTGAAAGATCATTGAGTTGGATTTCCTGTGCCATAGCCATTTTATAATATCTTATTTAACATCCAAATTATCTGAACCACAGGTAAATAGATAAACGAACCAAACATGAGCCGTTGCGCTGACTTCAAATCACACTGATTAAAGAGCCGCAAAGCCTGAAGGGTAAATAATATACCTGTTATCACCATTAATATTGTAGCAATAATTCCTGTAAAGCCGAATACAATAGGCATAATTGCCAAAGGTATCAGACAAATTGAATAAACCAGTGTTTGAAAAGCTGCACCCTTGGTCCGGCCTTGACCGGTAGGTAACATCTTGAAACCGGCTTTAGCATAATCATCATGGAGCACCCATGCAATTGCCCAGAAATGAGGGAATTGCCAGATGAATTGTATGGCATACAGAACCAAAGCTTCCATTCCGATCTCATTTCTTCCGGCAACCCAACCTAAAAGTGGTGGAAACGCTCCCGGAAAAGCACCGATCAAGACTGAAAAAGGTGTTATCTTTTTTGAGGGTGTATATACCAAGGTGTAAAGCAATAAGGAAAGCAGACTCAGAATACCGCAGAGTGGATTTATACCCACCCACAGAATCAATATCCCGCTGATTCCCATTGCTATAGCAGCAGCATATGCTTCCGGAACAGTCATTCTTCCCGTTGGTAACGGTCTGTTGGCAGTTCTGTCCATCAACTTATCGAGATCCTTTTCGATGATCTGGTTAAATGCATTTGAAGAACCCGTGACCAGAAATCCACCCGCAGAAAGTAAGAAGAGAGTTTGCCAGCTAAAGCCATTGCCCATGGCAATGATATATCCCATTGCCGCTGAAAAAACGACAAGACTTGACAATCTGAATTTTGTCAGCTGGATATAGTCCTGAATTCGCGTAGAAAAGTTCACAGAACCGGAAATACTTAAGGATTTTTCTTGCATTGTCCTAAACCGGGAGGCAAGATTACTGCTTTTTTCTCAGATAAAAAAAGACTGCGCCCGGTAGAAACAACTTCTTTCTCCAAAAGTTGTTTCTACGTTGAACCGGGCAACAATTCATGGGTCCAAACTAGTCTGCGTGTGTGGTTTTTATTGTCTATGAGTAATTAAAGAACCAACATCAAAAGTCGTTTACTCTCCGAATTCAATCAATACTCAATTTGTAGTATGTCAATCTTGTACTATATTTATGAAAATTGCATGCAAAATGCACAGACCGGCCATCAAATTCATTTTACTGATCTTTTTTTACGGGATCCATATTACTGCTTTTTCGCAGACAAAGAAGATTGACAGTCTGAAGCATAGCTATGAAAAAACTCCGGAAAAAAGTAAGCAAGTTGATTTGCTGATTGCGATCTGCGAGCAACATAACTCCTTTTCAGCTGATACATTGTTTCATTTTTATACACTCGCAAAAAACATAAACCCTAAAAGCCCGCAACAGAGTTATCAACTGGAAGGCTTTTATTCGATCTACCTTATAAAAATCGGTGAAGGAGAAAAAGCAGTTAAGCTTTGCGACAGTTTGCTAAATAATTTTCAGGAATACTTTCCGAAGTCCATTTACATGGAAATTCTCAATAATAAAATTGCAGGATTGATCAGGAGAAATGAAAACAAAACTGCAATTGAGAATTGTTTTGAATTATTAAAAACTGCTGAGAAAGAAAAAGACACTCTCTTTATTCTC
This sequence comes from Bacteroidota bacterium, assembly GCA_049363815.1. Taxonomy (GTDB): domain Bacteria; phylum Bacteroidota; class Bacteroidia; order AKYH767-A; family 2013-40CM-41-45; genus JADKIH01. The sequence goes on along the minus strand of JBMQEM010000043.1, from coordinate 26,902 downwards.
AAATCCTATACTCTTTTGGGATGGGCAAATATGGAGATTGAAAAGTACAGTGAAGCAACGATCTGGCTGAATAAAGGAATTTCACTCACTAAAAATGAAAACCTGCTTCGTTCTGTACCTGCAATGTTCTCGAACATTGCATCTTGCTATAACAATCTTTCCAGAGATGATTCGGCTTTATATTTTGTAAACAAGGCTCTCTATTTTGCAAAACAATCTGAGCACCTTGCTGCAATCTGTAATGCATTGAATATTCGTGCAAGTATTAATCTGAAAAAAGATTATTTCGCTTTTGCTGAATCAGACATGAATGAAGCATTGGCTGTTCGTGAGAAGATTGGGGACCCTTTCTATATAATAGCTGACATGGGAACCCTGGCAACTTATTATGCCATGCGGAAGATCCCTCTTAAAGGAATTCCCATTTCCTTAAAAGGAATAGAGCTTGCGAGAAAAACGAAAAACATTCCCAAATTAATTTACCTCTACCAGACACTGGCGGAAAATTACAGGGTAGCAGATATGTCGGCTGAGTATGCAAAAGCATTGACAAAAATCATTGAACTCAAGGATACTTTATATCAGGAAAATTCCGAGGACGCACTTGCTGTTCTTGAAACCAGATATGAAGTACAGAAAAAAGAGAACATCATTTTGCAACAGCAGTTGAAAATTGAACGCAATAATTATTATCTGGCGGGAAGTTCAATTGTTTTTATACTCGTAAGCTTGCTGATCATTTTACTGTACCGCAACTACCAGCATGTTCAAAAGATCAAACTGGAAAATTTATTACAGGAGCAAAAGATCCTCTCCAGGGAAGCCGTAATTAAAGCGGAGGAAGCGGAAAGGAAAAGAATAGCAGCTGATCTGCATGACAATCTGGGATCATATGCGGCAGCAATTTCTTCAAATACCAAATCGATAAAGGAAAGTCCGGCAGGAAATTCTTCTTCTGCTGTCACCCAGCTGGAAGAGAATGCTCAGAGTATGGTAACCCAACTCAGCGATACGATCTGGGTCCTGAAGAATGAGCAGCTTCCATTCACCAGTCTGTGCGATCGGTTCAAGACGTGGATGCAAAGGTTAATGCGTAATTATCCTGACATCAAATACAATTTCAATGAAAAGATAAAATACGATCTCATCTTCTCGCCATCCCGGATGTTACATTTATTTCTGATCATGAAGGAATGTGTCACCAATTCACTGAAGCATAGTGATGCAAAAGAAATTACGATCAGTTTCTTTTCAGACAAGGACTGGAAAATTGAAATAGAAGATAATGGAAAAGGGTTTGACACAACAAATTATCTGAGAGGAAGTGGAATAGACAACATACGATACAGGGTTGAAGAATGTAAATGGGAATTTGTAATTGAAAGCAATATAAATTCCGGAACGAAAATCAGAATTTCAGGTAATACTACAAACTGAGTATGTCAATTGGAGATAATGTGTAGCATATTTGAAAGGTGAAAAAAATGAATGAAAAAATAAAAATCGGGCTTACTGAAGACAACAGAGTAAACAGGAATACGTTTATGGATAAAGTCGGACAGTATCCTGAACTGGATGTTATCGTAACTGCTACCAATGGCCATGATTTCCTTGAGCAACTGAAACAACTGGAAAGCACTTCGCTTCCTAAAGTTGTTTTTATGGACATTCAGATGCCGGAGATGAATGGAATTGATACCATAAAAATAGCGAAAGCGATCTATCCCGAGATTCATTTTATTGTACTGACTGTTTTCGAAGACAATGAAAATATATTTGAGGCGATCAGGGCCGGAGCTTCCGGGTATCTGTTAAAACATGAAAATTATTTCACCATCAGGGAAGCAATAGAAGAAGTACTGGAATATGGTGGTGCGCCAATGAGTCCTGCAATTGCCAGAAAAACTCTCCGCTTATTGGGCGAAAAGAGAAACGAAGTTGTTTCCACAGAAAAATCTGAAATCGAAAACCTGCTGACAGACCGGGAGTATGAAATGTTACAACATATGATCAATGGATATGATGCAAAACGTATCGGTGAGATCACCGGAATCAGTGCATTGACTGTAAGAAAACACATTGCAAATATTTACACGAAACTACATGTTAATTCCAGGGCGCAAGTGATTTCGTTGGCACATAAAAACAACTGGTTACGACCTTAGCAACGAATAATGAATAACGAATAACCAACAAAGATCAACGAACTTGATTCAGGGACTATCAGTAACTCACTATTAGTTATTCGTTAAAAAGTCTTCTACAAAAATTTTTCCGGGTATTTTTTCATTTAACAGACCGGCAATTAGTTCCACAAAATTCAGGCTGATCTTTTCTCTCAGAAAATTCCCGCCAACTGCCAGAGTATTGGGCAATGAATTGGCCGGCTTTTCGTAACGGATCTTTGCAATTGTTTTATTCAGGGCTGCTTCAGAATATTCATCAAGGCAATAGACGTTATCGAAATTTTCAAGTAAAGTAACGGTTGCACCTTTCCCGAGAAAAAGTATTGGCAAGCCTGTTGAAAGGTACTCATAGATTTTAGAAGGAACTGCAGTATCGAATTCAGGTTTTAATCCACTGTACAAAATAGAGGAACTTTGATAATAAGGAATGATGCGTGCCCAGCGAAGTTTTCCGGGAATAAATACGTTTCGTACATCTTCCGCCAGCAGATATTTCTGAATACTTTCCCTGGCATTTCCATCTCCTATCAGGTTCAGTTTTACCCCTTCTTTATTTCTGATCGCTTCGATCAATGGTATAAAAACCTGCGCCGAACCAATATTCCCGATGTAAGAAATAATAAATTCCTTTTTGGGTTTCGAGTACCTTACTGTTTGAAGAAACCTGAATTTATCCTCCGATAATCCATTTGGAATAACTGTAATTTTCTCTTTAGGAATATTTGCATTTCGCAAAAGCCATTCTTTCTCAGATGGATTTGTAACTGAAATTGCAGAAATTTTTTCAAAACTGGAATGTACTGATTTTGTAACTGCTTGTTTTATTTTACGATTGATATAATTCCCTTCGGGCAGATAGTGCCATACCAGATCTCTGATATCGGCTACAATCGTTCTGCATTTACTGAGATTTGCAACAGCAGTAATCAGAAACATAAAAGGTGAAGTAAAGAGTACAAGATCGCACTCAACTGAATTTGAAAACCGCGTTAGTTTTCTTGAATAATACCACTCCATCAATGCCCTGACGATAAAAATTCCTTTCGGATAATCAGGCATGTATAAATAATGAACATGTAGATTATCGTTCCATTGCTCTGTGCCTGAACGGGGCTTTTTCCCTTTTTCAGTTAATGAGAAAACATTTACATCAAAACTTGCAGACAAAACACGTGCAGCACTTTCCATCCGGTGCGATGCTGCAGTATTTTCCGGGGTAAAATGCGGTGTAATGATATTGATGCGTTTCCTTGGCATTGATGTCGTGAAGATAATGGAATTTTCAGGGAATAGATAAGAGTTATGTCCAAAGTTTTTAAAAAAATCCAAACACTACATCATATACTTTACTTGTGGTCTAATCACTATCGGGAAAATTTTAATTACTTTGATCCTGTCTGTTTGAAAGTTAAACACTAAGCTTCAAACGAAAAGTTCTTTCATTTCATCAAGCTGATAGTCGTGATCAGCTCTCCCGTAAAATCAATTTTAACAACATAACATGGAAGTTGTTTTCCAAAAGCTACAGCGTAATAATTTTCTTTCAGTTCGATCGCTGAAGAATTCGCAAAGTCGATCTTTACAAATTTAGAAATAAGACTGTCATCTCTTTTTACAAGCCGGTTTTTTTTATCGATATGAAGATAAGCGCTGCACTTATCCGGAAGTTTACCCGATATCTTATCAGTGATCACGATCTTGTCTTGTTCGAACAAAAATGTTCGGGTATGTTTTACACCAATATGCTGGTAACCATTATGCGATGCCTCAAGCAGGTTCTGAGAATACTTCATCAGGTTTACTTTCGCTCTCCGGCCTGCCCTGAACGAACCATAGATCTCACTTTGGTTAAGATCATTTACCACAACCGTATTATGCGCCAAAGTTGAACGCTCATGAATTCTTAACTTAGAAGGTTCATAAGTTGAAACACCGGTATCAATGATAAACGGATCTCCGAAAACATGAAGTATGAAATGAAATGTATCTGCATGGGAATGCCCCGGAGCTTCAGGTGGAGTCAACCCGTTTACATCCACGAGCATTTCAAAATTCCGGTTTCTGAATTTACGGAATCCGCTTTCCTTCAGTGCATGTCCGGAGGCTTTTACTCCGATATCATTTGCGATTTTAAGGATGGCATTAATTCCCGGTCCATAGCCTTCAGAACTATCATTTACTGCCGGCAATGATCCATTACCAAATTGCATGTGTTTGATCCACCCAAGCATGGAAGAAACTTTTTCTTCCACAATATCCAGAACTGGCTTCACATTGAATTCCGACTTATGGAGAATTTGAATGCATTCCAGTAACCTGTTGGTAGTCCAGAGATGATACATTGGACATAATTCGAAATGCGCGCCATCAGGTAAAATTTGTTTTTCAAGAGACCTCAAAAGCACTTTTGAAGAGTAGTGGAATAATTTTTCATGACCAAAAAAATGCGAAGCAAATAAGAGTGCAAATCCATTTTCAAGTAAATGATTATTCCTTAAATGAATCTCTGAATTTTTTCTTACATACAATGCCTGAGAAAAAACAAATGCATTTATTTCAGGAACATCAATATTATATCTCGAACAGAATTTTATTACATTAATTATCCTTAGAGAAGCGCAATGCGAATCGTATCTGGTCCTGTTCTTCTTTATATCCCTGATGAAATTTTTGAGCAGCTCCATTCCATCTTCGATTGAAGTATCCAGGTGACTGAGATACTCAAGAGAATTCAGTCTGATATTCCAAAGTTGGCCGAATTCATTGAAATTCCAATCTACCGAAGTCTGAAAACTTTTCTCTTTATTCAGGAAAGAAAATTTCCCATTTCTGAAGACTGAACTACTGCAATTGGAGGGAAGAAGTTGAAGAAACCTGACCTGAGGACTTTTCTTTATCGGTGTCGGAAAAATATGTTTATCATAACAAAACTTTACTAACCGGTACTGAAATTTAGCACCAAGTTGAGCAGTTTTAAAATGGCTCACAGTACGACCTAATCGAAAGATTTTATCCACTAAAAACAGATTAGAGAGTAATTTAACCCTTACAGCTCTTTCAAGCTTCCCTTCATGGGTTATTACAAATATAAAATTTTAAACGTAATTTCCAAAAACAATAATTGTGAAATTCAGGCATGGTTTTTAAGACTCCGGTAGAGGTCCAGAACTTTTCTAGAAAAATCAGGCTGGGGCTCAGGTTCAACCTTTCGTTCCTGGATCGCTTTTTTCAATACGTCTGCCAGGGAAGCGACATCTCCGGAACTAAAAAGCAGAACACCATTTGGCCTCCCGACACAATCACTGGCAACCACGTTAACACCGGCACCCAGAGCCTCCCTGACGGCAATACTATCGCCATCACTTCGTGTTGGTCTGACGTAAACCGTTAGTAATTCAACTAAGCTAAGGAAGTCAATATCTTCCGTCAGATAAATTACATCTCTCCCCGATTCATTCAGCTTTTTAACTTCAGTTCGATACAAATCTTCCATAGCACCCGATGGATCTAGAAGAAGTAAGACTTGCTTTCCGTTCTCTGAATTATAAGCCTTCAATAAAAGATCGAACCCATAAAGATCTTTACCATCCATAAGAACCGGTTGTTTCAGAGGATGAGAAGAAATTGCGGCAATCACAGAATCATAACTTTTCAGTTTATCTTTCAGTTTATCATTTACAGGTTCTGACAAAATTGCAGGGATATATGCAGGGATAATAAAAGTTTTCTTATCCTGAAGATCAGAAGGGACTGTTGAAACGTTTATTGCCACATCCGTCAATTCATGAATTCTTCTTTCCTCACGTGAGCTGACATTCCGGATATTGTGTCTAGTGTAAACAACTTTCTTACCCACGACTTTTGCCAATCTTGCTATAAGAACTTTCCATTTGTTAGAAATATGAATATGAACAATGTCGCATCTGAGAAAAAAAATAATAGCGGCAAGTAAATTAGATCTTTTGAGATTCCGTTCAAAAAACCTGAATCTACCAGGATCAAAGACGAAACAATCCAGGTCATCGGTTGCACGGATCTGTTGAGCCAGTCTGGAAATATGCACGCTGACTCCGCCTGTTGGCGGTGGAATCGGTCCTATAAGAAACACTCTTGTTTTCATTTCATAGTGTTTAACAGGACTAAATAGTCGTTTACAATTTTATTTTCATGAAAATCATTCGCTCTGCGGATCAGCATTGCTTTATCCACATCAGCATTTAAAGCTATTTGAATATTCTCTGCCAGTTGTAAGCTGTTTCCAACCGGACTAAGCCAGCCGAATTTTCCATCAACCAAAATTTCTCTGGGACCATTTTCACAATCAGTACTGACTACTTTACATCCACAAGCCAATGCTTCAATGATCACACCTGGTAATCCTTCAAAATCTGAGCTGAGTACAAACAGATCAGCCTTTGAATAAAACCGGCATGGATCTTCAACGAATCCCGGTAAAGAAATTTCGTCTGAAAGGCCAAGTGAATTTATCAATTCTACCAAATGATGCATCTCTTTTCCATCTCCTAATATGATCAGCTTTGCAGGAATATTTTCAATCACCTGGCGGAATGCATGGATCAGCAATTCAAAGTTCTTACTTTTTACCAGTCTGCCCGCAGAAACAATTACCTTTTTTCCCGATTCAAAAAAAGGATGTTCCACCGGTCGATTTTTTGCCGTTTCAAAGTCATTTGTGATTATCGGATTATTGATAACATGTATCCTGGAAATTAAATGCGGAAATAATATTTGCAATTCTTTTCCTGCTCCTTCTGAAACAACGGTTATAGAATGAGCCATTGGGAAAAGAAATTTATTTAAAATCTGCTGCACCTTTCCTTTAAAGCCGTTCAGATTTTTCAGGTAAGTACTCTGCTCATTTAAAATGATCTTGCCTTTCCATGAACTCAGTCTGACAGCTAGTAAAGCCATTATCTGAATATGATTTTGCACAACAAATAATTTATCAGGATCATTTAGTTTCAGATATTTTCTGAAGGCCGGAATTCCAAACAGGGCCTTTCTTTTATTGAGATCAACGATTTTAATTCCGGAATTAATTTTACCGAGAAAGTCACCTGTCTTTTGCAATAAAACAAGTTCAACACAAAGTCCTTTTGCCGCAAGTCCGTTCATCAGATGAAGTGTTGCACGTTCAGCTCCTCCGATTCGCATTGAACCTATTACAAATGTTATGTCAGGCCTGATCATGATATCAGTTGCTTTTCATCAAACAACTTCCAGAACCTTGCACTCAACAGCAGACCAAGTCCGATTGAAAATGATTTATGATAAAACGAATGATAAAATAAAAATATCATTGGTATGATCATAATAAAAATATAAATGCACGTTCTGCGCCTGTCGCCGGCAACATCCCTTTCCAGTGCATTGCGGTAAGTATAGATGAGATACAAAAATGCAACGAGCGCCGGCAAACCCCAGTATATCCATACCTGAAAAAAAGCATTATGGGCAGCCATTGCTACATCCGTCGTAAACCGGTTTGTGATCCCGGCATTTACAGCCCATCCATGCCAATAATTTCCTGAGCCGACTCCGGTAATAAAATACTGATTCAAATTATTCAATACTGCAATGTAAACCTTGGTCCTTGAATCTTCTTCCTGAAGCTCTGTTATTCTTACCAATGAAGCCAGCCGGACCCAAACCATATCCGGCACAGTTAGAGCGAGCACGATCAATAATGCAGGAATTGCCAGTATCCATTTTTTAAATTTGATCTTTGACTTAAAAAGAAATAACAGGAACGATGCAAAGAAGATCACTGCACCGGTTCTTGATGCAGGAAGGAATACACCCAAAATAGAAGGGAATGTCAGAGCGATCAGTAACCATTTTTTCCATTTCACTTTTTCATAATACGCCCAGATAATTCCAATGATTGATCCGATCGAAGAAAAATAAGAAATGTCGTTCAGGTTTCCACGCAAATAAAATTCTTCGAATGCCATTAGTCGTGCCTGTGAAGCATCAGAAAATCCAACTGCATTAATATTCTGCATCAATGGTGCTGTTCCGGTAATAATAAGGAATGACTGTACAGCACTGGCAAGTATAAAAGTGAATAATGCAATATCCAATGCCATTCTGTCCCTGCACAATGCAACGATACAAAACATTCCGATGATCATATTTACATAGCGGGTAATGAAATCGTATGAAGGAAACGGATGTAAAGTCTCCATGAAAACACACAGCAAAGCGAAGGAGATGGAGATAATAAAATATTTTCCTGAAAACAATCTGATCAGCGTTTTCAGCCGGGTAACTGCAAGGTAAAACAAGGTAAATCCAAATAATAAAAATGGAGTACTTGCACCATAGATCAAAGGCAGGTTTGATTCAAAATAGATACTGAAAACCAGAATAAAAAGCAAAACTCTGTCAGCCCGATTAGACTTGTAATCGATAGCGACCGGTGTTGTAAAATCTGCTGAAAGGTGCGTTAACAATGCTTTTCCGATGAAGATCCGAAGATACAAAAAGCATTCTTATTCAAAATATACTCGCCTTTATTCTAAGACGTTTTCTCACATACATGTATGCCGTAATATTTAAAAATACCAATCCCAGTGAACTGCCTATTGCAGCACCAATGATCCCAAAATATTTTATCAAAACTGAATTCAAAACAAACTGAATAAAGATGGCAACTGCATAGAAGGAGAAAAACATTCTGTGATGGCCGGTCATTGTAAGTAACCCTCCCACCATTCCTGTGCCTGCGTTGATCAACTGACCGACAAGCAAAATCAATAGAGGGCCGTAGGCATCCGCATATGGCTTGCCAAAAAAACCCAGGATCAATTTCCCGAAAACAGCCATTCCAACAATGACCGGGAGGGAAATGCTCAGTATCTGAAAACTTGCTGTCCTGATAAGTTTCTGCAATTTGATAAATTGCTTTGATTCATATAGAGCAGAGATCTTCGGCATGATCACATAATCTGCAACTGACAATCCCAGAGAAGCAAGGGTAGCAAGTTTAGCTGCTACTGAATAGATTCCTGCTTTTGTATTGCCTAAAAAATAACTGACCATCAGGATATCAGACTGCTTCAGCAAAAGATCCATTAATGTAGTCATGAACAGAACCGAAGAAACCGACACCCATAATTTTTTTTTGTAAGTAGCATCTTTTGTTCCAACTACTTCCTTCATAACTCTTCCTGCTTTTCTGTTTATGAAAATGCAGATCGAAGCTGTAATACCCAGGTTTATCAGCATTGCTGCATCAACAGGAAGTTTGTTATACGAACTGAAATAATACCAGCATGCAATGCCCATTAAAACCGGAAAGAGAAAATAAGCGGAAAGCAAAGAAAGTTTGATCATTCTGAGCGAACGCAAAACGGCACTTGCCTGATTTGTAAATGCCATGAAAGGCAACAATAAGACGGCCCAGAAGAGTCCTTCACTAAATCCAATATGAAACTTTTTTGATTTTGCCAGTAAGAAAATAAAGATCGCAAGGCTGCATATGATGGCAAGCACCATGATCATTCTATAAGAAAATTTGACGAACCCATTAGCTGCCGGTGCATCGCCTTTACTCAATGATGAAGGCAGGAAACGAAGTATGGAAGAATCAAATCCAAACATACTGACAACGAGCAACAAGTTAAGTGCAGTTATGATTACGGTATAATCGCCATAATTTCTCGGACCCATTAACCGCGCCAGTACAATTTGCAAAGCAAAGATCAATCCCAGACCAATTAACCGGAAAATAAGAGCATGCAAGACCGGTTTATCCAGCTTGCCTGTTTTCTTAAATTCCTGAAATAATTGTCCGGTTTGCATATGCTGACACTAAAAAAAATGATCATTTCTTAAATTGTACTCCACAGAAATCAAGAACATTTTTCCCATGAGGAATAACTACAGAAGAAAATTCCTTATGTGCGACCAGAAAAACAAGTATGTCTGCTTCATCAATCGCTCTTAACGTATCGGTAATTTCCAGTTCAGCATGTTTTCTTAAATTAGGCTCAACAGCCATGACATGGCTTCCCGCCTTTTCCAGAGCATGATAGATCTCAAGGGCAGGTGATTCTCTCAGATCATCAATATCTGCTTTATAAGAGAGTCCCATGCATGCAACTTTTGGCTGACGGCCGGTAGCTTTCGAAAACTTTTTAATTGTAGTCTGAATTTTTTCAATTACCCAGTCCTTTTTGAAATTATTGATCAGCCTGGCCTGTTTAATGATCTTGGCTTCTTTTGGAAACTCGGAAACAATAAACCAGGGATCAACTGCAATACAATGACCACCTACACCAGGGCCGGGTTTAAGTATCCTTACACGAGGGTGCTTGCATGCCAGATCGATCAATTCATTGACATTGATCTTTGCTTTATCGCAGATCATAGAGAGTTCATTTGCAAAAGCAATATTCACATCGCGAAAGGCATTCTCTACAAGTTTACACATTTCAGCAGTGCGCGAATTTGTTTTGTGCAGGTTTCCCTTTACAAACTTGCCATAAAAATTTACAGCCGCTTCCGTCGAGGCTTCATCAATACCACCGATCACCCGGTCATTTTGCTGAAGTTCATAGATCACACTTCCCGGCAAAACTCTTTCAGGACAGTAAGAGATCCAGATCTTGTCTTTCAATTCAGGTCGTTCTTTAAAAATAAGTTTAGACATCTTCTCCGTAGTACCTACCGGACTGGTAGATTCAATAATAAAAAGATTGCCGGGCTTAAGATGTGGAATAACCATCTTTGTTGCTTTTTCTACAAATGAAAGATCAGGCTTGTGGTCTTTTCTGAAAGGAGTTGGAACAGCAACAAGAAAAACATCAGACGCTTTAACGGTTGTAGAAGCAGTCAGGTATTTTTTCAACACTGCAAAATGCACCAGTCCGTCTAAGTCAGGTTCAACGATGTGAATCTTTCCTTTATTGATTGTATCAACAACTGATTTATTTACATCAACACCATTTACTGCTATTCCTTTACTTGCTATGAGTGCTGCTGTAGGCAAACCGATATAGCCTAAGCCCATTATTGTTACTTGCATGTGCGATGTATTACTTATTATTTAACAACTTATTTATAATGTCTGCGATCTGTTTACAGGAAGTGCCATCTCCATACGGATTTACCGCCTTGGCCATTTTATCATATGCTTCCTTATCATCAAGCAATGCAGACATTTCAGAGACGATCAGATCAATGTTAGTTCCTACCAGTTTAGCTGTACCGGCTGTAACGCCTTCCATACGTTCTGTGACATCACGCATTACAAGGACTGGTTTTCCCAATGAAGGTGCCTCTTCCTGAAGTCCACCGGAATCTGTGAGTACTACACTTGAGCGTTCAATCATCTGGATGAATTCTGGATAATCCAATGGTTCGATGAGATGAACATTTTTTTTATTAGCCAACATTCTCTTCACCGGTTCCTGAACATTTGGATTCAAATGAACAGGATACAGAAATTCAACACCGGAATACTTAGAAGCAAGCGTACTAATAGCTGTACAAATATTTTCAAATGGTTGTCCGAAACTTTCCCTTCTATGACCTGTGATCAACACCATCCGGTTTCCACTGTTTAGAAAAGGAAGACTTAATTTATTTTTTGACTTACGTACCTGCTCCAGTCCCAGAAACAATGCATCGATAACCGTATTACCTACATTGAAAATATTTTTTTTAATATTTTCATTATTCAGATGCTCAACTGCCTGTAAGGTTGGAGTAAAATGAAAGTCTGCAAGATGACCGGCAAGAGTCCGGTTCATTTCCTCAGGAAAAGGCGAGTACTTATCATGACTTCTTAGTCCGGCTTCAATATGCGCAACTTTTATTTTTTTATAATATGCCGCCAGCGCTCCGACAAATGCAGTCGTTGTATCACCTTGAACAAAAACACAAGCAGGACTAGCCGAAGTAAGAACCGGCTCGAGTTTTTTTAATGCATTTGCTGTAACATCGAATAATGTCTGATCCGGCATCATGATATCAAGATCATAATCAGGAGTGATCTCAAAAAAGGAAAGCACCTGATCAAGCATTTGCCGATGCTGAGCTGTCACACAAACAAGTGTATTGAATTCATTACGACTTTTAAATTCCCTGATCAACGGGGCCAGTTTTATGGCTTCCGGTCGTGTACCAAAAATAAATAACAGTGTTGATTTTTTCACTTTGTTCTGACTAACAGCTAATAGCAGTAAAGCCCATTGTTTATGGGCTCAAGATATTTATACTGAATGCAGGCTTAGGGGTTGCAATTTTCAATTATTTGACGGCGCTTTTTAAAATGCAGTAAAACAATAGGTAACTGCGTCAATACTAAGGCAATAGCAATTAAAGAATAAAGCACAAAAGTGGGGTTATTGTGCCTGAAAAACCAGGCTGACAAAATAAATAAAGTATTGACAAGATAAAGCAGAACGCACACCTGATGCGGTTTACAACCAAGTTCAAGCAAACGATGATGAATATGGTTTCTGTCAGCAATAAAAGGTGAACCTTTTTTAAAGATCCGGATGGTGAAGACACGCAGGGTATCAATCATTGGAATTACCAGAATGGCAAAGACTACGACAGGTGCAGCGCGATAACTAAACCAGGAATCAATATTTACTGAACGTGCGAGTTCAATGAACCTGAATGCAAAAATGGATAACACAAAACCGATAGTCATCGTACCGGTATCTCCTAAAAATATTTTCGCATTTCTGAAATTGTAAGGAAAAAAACCCATCAGGGCTCCGGCTAATGACAAAGCTAAAACAGACATCAGCGGATCATTGTAAATATAAAAAAGGGAAGCGAATACCAAAGATGCAATAATTCCTAAACCGGACGCCAATCCGTCAATTCCATCTATCAGATTATAACTGTTAACCACAAACAGAATCCCAAGAAGGGTAAGAAAAAATGAAGTAGTATCATTCAATGCATGGATGCCGAGGAGACCGTGAAGAGATTCTAGCTTTATCTTGCAAAAGAGAATCAAAATAACAGATGCTGTAATTTGTCCGGAGAGTTTCTTAATTGGAGCCAATGGGGCAATGTCATCACGCAATCCAAAGAAGAAAATAAGAATAAGAGAAGTGATGATGAACAAATGTTGTTTCTCGAAAAACGGAGCAGCACCAAGAGTAAACGAAAAGATCATTGCAGCAAAAACTGCTACGCCTCCGAGTAATGGGGTTCTCCGTGTATGCAATTTCCTTTCATTCGGTTCATCAAATAACTGTAACCGGGAAGCGATCCTGATAATCGTTGGAATGGATGCAAATGCAATTATGAAGGATGTAATAAAACAAATCAGAAAAAACATTTTTTCATTCCGTTTTAGAAATCAAAATAATAGTTCTCCAGTGAAGTCCGGATACCGAAATAATAGTAGGTAGACCGGTCTGCCTGCTGAGCATTATCAAAATTACGCATAATTATTCCTGCCTCTACCACAAAATTCGTTTTCGGATTAATAAGATAATTTACTCTGAGATCAACTGTCTTCAGATCAGACTCCAGTCCATCGAACAGATAATGCCCGTATTCACCGTCACGCATATCCCTGGTCTCATAACTGTCAAAAATATTATTTCCTAAATTGACGTTTCCAGTATCCCTGCCCATTTTTGCGATCTGAACCTTTAATTCAGCAAATAAATTTTTGTACCTGTAATTGACAAACGAAACAGATTCAGCAAAATTCGCTCCTAATGGATGGGTGAGTGATTGATTGTAGTGAGTATAGCTTTGTGCAGATGTGCGGTGCTGGTAGGTGTACGGTCGGACCAGATTGAATTCTGTCTGCACATTAAGATTTTTCACCCTGAACACATTGCTGCTTTTAAACCCAAGTTGAAACCCTTGTTTATTTCCCCACCAACCTTTGCCGGAACGAACTTCATCAAGCAATAATTCATCCAGCATCAGTTGACCATATAGTGTATTTGACTTGTTTATCTTCCATTTAACATTTGAAGCAAGTAGTACATTATCTGGAGAGCCTAATGAATTTTCAACAGGCCTGATAAATAATACGGGATTCAAATAAGCCAGTTCATATCCTCGTGAAGCAGAAGGAGCCCACATCACTGTTTCAAAAATACTAACAGTTAATTTATTTTTCTTCCCGATATTCAGATCAAGATTGTGAGTAGTACTGTATTTTTTCAGGTAACCAATATTCGGATCAGGAACACTCTGAAGATCCCTGTAAACAGCATAGATCGCTGTATACCTGAATTTCCAGAACGTCATATTAACTCGGAGAAATGGATAGCTATAGGAATTATCAGATAACAGCAAAGAACGGTAACCATCTCCGATAAAATTTTTGTCCTGCGCAAGTAAGAAATCAAAGTGCTTGTTTAGAATATACCCAATCCCCCCTATTGACTGACTGAAATCGAAAACCTTTTCAGGATTATACTTGACAATTCCCTGACCGGGCACCACATTTGTTGCACGAACAGATGAATCGATATAAGAAACATATCGTCCCTGGTTTTCATGAAAACCGGTATAAAAATAAAATTTATCTTTTACGTTAGCCTGTACAAGAACACCACGGGTGTTGACAAAATAGTTACTGATGGATTCCTTTTCTTTACCAAACTGAAGATTGAATACTGGATCAACTGAGAGCAGAATGTCATCCTCATTTACAAAAAGCAAATGCTCTTTGAACAATTTTCTTCCAACCCATGTCCCGGCAAATTTACTTTCTTTGACGATGGGATGAAAAACCGAATCAAGAGGAACAATATTACGGACATCTGTAATCAAGTATGGTTTAACAGAAGAATGAAATCCTGATGTATCAGAATTTATAAATGATTCAATTCTGGTATTTACGTCACGATTCATTGGAAATAAGGATTCCTGCGCGAATGACGACATGGTAAATACTCCTGTTATCAGCAGTAACAAAAATTTATTCATGATACTAAAATACAGTTTTGAAACGAATAAGGAATAAACTCACAAGGGAGTTATCAATATTCCGAAGTTAAAACACTACAGCGGAATGACCGGCAAAGCTCTTAAATTGATGGATGCATATGCCTCTTCCAGACTTACAAACTTGAAGTCATTGAGTAATTTTTCAAGCTTAACCCGGGAAGAATGCAAACCGGTATAGCTCATCAGGCTGCGTTTAAAAGACAGATTTTTCAAATGTGGTTGTCCGGGATCAAAATCACGGGGATGAAAATAGGTCATTACATAATCAGATTCACGCATCCATCTACTGATGAATCTATACGGAAGCAGCCGGAAATATCCTCCACCGGAAAAAACGATCTGCTTAGACAAGAATTTCCTTGTATTGATCGGGAATTCCACCATTTCAAATCCGGAACCGGTAATAAGACAAGGCGCTTGTACCGGAAAATCAGGTATTCCACCATGATTTCTTGCAGCCGGAAATACAGAACTATCGATCTTGATGCCGGCATTTACCAATTCTTCAAAAACATAACCATGTTCCCGTGATAAAGAAAAACCGGGAGCTCTGTAGGCCATTACTTTTTTTCCGGTAACAGCTTCCAGGACAGCCACACTCTTACGCAGGTCTTCTTTAAATTCTGCTCTGCTTTGCGAATAAATCAATTGGTGATTCATGGAATGACAGGCAAT
Organism: Bacteroidota bacterium; assembly: GCA_049363815.1. Lineage (GTDB taxonomy): Bacteria > Bacteroidota > Bacteroidia > AKYH767-A > 2013-40CM-41-45 > JADKIH01. The sequence goes on along the minus strand of JBMQEM010000043.1, from coordinate 11,075 downwards.
TTCATGCTTCTCAGAGATCCTGCGGACCAATGCCGGATACTTTTCTGCAATCCATCCCAGACAAAAAAAAGTTGCCTTGATTTTCTTATGTTCAAGGATCTGAAGTATTTTGTCTGTATTAGCTTCTACTCTGCTTTCAAAGTTTACCCATTGTGCAGGATGTTCCGTATCCTTGAAATCAAGAATATGAAACCAATCTTCAAGGTCAAAAGTGAGAATGTTCATCAAAAAATATCGTAGTCTCCAAAGGTAATAAACCACTTCCTGATATCTGTATAAGAATCTGAAATATTCTTTGAATGGAAACGAATTATCATATCCAGTTTTTTCAGCATTAAAAATTCAGGCACTTTAAAAAAACCCGATGATTTCAAACACAACCACTCCGGGGAATTTTCCGGGACAGTAGAAATGAAAATATCAGGACCGTTCTTCTGAATTTCCCGGATTAGTTGGTTGAACACCTGAGTTTTATTGAGTGACAACAGGTCCACAATTATCCCACATCTTACTCCAAAAATATTCTTTATCCGAAAAATCAGTACTGTCTCAATTTTATCATCCGATTCAATTTTATATAAATGATATTTCCGGATAGGAATATCAACATATCTCCATCGCAAAAATTCGGGCGACCTGTCGGTTGTGATCAGGTTTCGTTTTTTAAATTCACTCCAGAATTGATGATACTTCTCGAGATCTTTATTCAGATCAAGTTTCGATACCCCTGGTAGCTTGAAATCAAAATAAATTTCCTGCTCATTAATGTTTTTTCTTCTCCGCAAAACAGAGGTAACTGCCTTCAGTGGATTTACAACTTTCAACATTAAAGGCAGATTTCCAATTTTCGTAAACTTAAGTTTATTGATAAAGCCCTTTACAGAATGCTTATTTGGAAATCCTAACGTTAAACCGATTCCCAGTTCCTTGCATTCTGAAAAAGTCATTTCTGCCAACTTTATAAAATAACCTTTTCCTCTATGATCAGGATGTGTTATTGTGTTGAGTGAAAGAGATGATTTTACTTTTTCATTTTCACAGATTATTTCCCTTGGCAATACGACATACTGAGAAACGATCATCTGTTCATCTCCGGCTAAAAATGCTATTGCATTTCCTGCGGGATTCGCAGTGTACTCCCAATTAAGGTAATTCACATCAATAATTTCTCCTGAATGATAGGTCGTTTGAGCAAGATTTGCCAACTTATCAATTTCCGACATATCACTTTTAAAAAATCTCATCTTTTAGTTTCAGAAATTAATTTTTCGAATAAAGACTCGTATTGCCCAGCTATTTTTTCCCAAGTGTAATGTGAAAGGATCCGTTGATAAGTTAATTCTGCCAATGACTCTCCATGATCAACATTCTCTTCCAGACTATTCATCATACCAAGTAACACGGCGGCATCTTCAAAGTAGTTTTGCTTTTCACCGGCAACCTCTCGATTGTAAACATTGTCGTGACAAATACAAACACATTTTGCAGCCATCGCTTCCAAAAGCGCAGGATTAGTTCCTCCGACGCTATGCCCATGAATATAGGCAAAAGAATTCTTACGCAGACTGTCAAGTTTTGATTTCAAATAAATCCCTTCAGTAAAAATGACCCGTTTATCTTTTACTCCGGAAATTATCCTGGCAAAGGGATTATCAGTAGTACTTCCAACAATCACAAGTCGTTTCATTCCCTTGTAATTTGAATATGCATTCAATATCATTTGAAGATTATTCTCAGGAACAAGTCTTGCTACAACAAGAAAATAGTTTTTAGCTGATAACCCATAGTCCTTTAAAACAGAATCGTCAAACATTGCCGGAATTTCTGCTCCATATGCTATTGAAGCAATCCTCTTATCGCCTATTCCGAATCTCTTTTTCCAGTACTTTCCTATCTCCTTTGAATCTGCAATGATAAAATGGCTAAAATAAGTCGAAGCGTATTGAAGAAAATAGACAAACCATCTCTTCAATAACGAATACTTCCCTCTACGGTGTTCAGTGCCATCGACATTTGTAATAAATACAGAATGCTTTCTTCTGAATGGATAAAACAAAGAACCGCCTACACCACAAATTAAAACAATGTCATTTGATTTGTAAACAAAACTTAGCGATTGATTATAATACCTTAAAGGGTTTTTACTTTTCATATAATCTGAATAAATGATCTTAACAGGAAAATTGAAATTACCTGCTTTGTTTTCTCTTTCATTCACAATTGTTATCTCATGTTTATCCGAAAGCTCTTGTGCAAGATGAAAAGCAAAGGTTTCAAATCCACCATAATTAGCAGGTATACCTTTTGAGCCAATGATAGCAATTCTCATTTACAAATAATTTTATTGAACATTTCTGAAATTAATGTCCAGTTATGCTTTTGTTTCAGTAATTCTACTCCGTTTTCCTTCAATGCATTTTGCAAATTGGTGTCAGAAAGTAACTTATTCAGTTTCCTACTTAATTCAACATGGTCTCCAGAGGTAAACAACTCCAGCGCTTTAAAATCTTTTACGTGTTCCCTGTTCGGCATGAGATCACTTGCGATAACCGGTAATTGATAACTTAATGCCAACATTAATACCCCGCTTTGGTAGATCTTCCTGTAGGGAAGAACAATAACATCCGCTGCTTTCAAATACAGGTCACGCTTTTCATTTGAAATGTATTTAATGTCTGTAAATAATTTCCCTTCAGCTTTTAATTTTTCAGTCCAGGTTGAGTAATCAGAGAAAGAACTCATCCTCAATCTACCTGCAACTACCAGTAGCGCATCAACATCCTCCACTGCCTTTAGCAAAACATCCAATCCTTTTGTAGGCTTTATCATTCCAAAAAAAAGAATGATTGGTCGAGTATCACTAAAACCTAACCTGGTCCTTGCTTCTGACTTTGTGATCATTGAAGGGATCTCGAAAAAATCCCCATGTGGAATAACATTTGTCTTTCCTTTCGCAGAATGATATATAACAAGAAGTTCGTTTTCAGAAAATTCATTGTGCACAACAATTTCATCAGACATTTTCATCAATTCATTCATTCTGGACTGGTCATTCTTCTGAGAGATCAGACTTTCTACATCATGTACAATGAATACTAATTTTATACCTGTTTTCTTCAACTGACGTGAAAACAATAAGAGCAATCCAGATGATCTAAACAAATGCAGAATCACATAATCCGGTTTATCAGTCTTGAGTTTTTTAAATATCCTGTAAAACGAAAACAATATTCCCGGAATAAAAATAATTGACCGGAAAAAACGGAATGGAAATTTCTTTACTGAATACTCTGATCTATAATTACTATAGACAATTGTTCTTGTGCCCAATTTTCGCAGGTTTGCTGAAAGCGAATCGTTGTAGTGATCGAGTCCGGCTTTTCTGCCAACAGGATCGACTATACAAACAAGTTTACCGGACAACACTTCTTTATTACTCATATAGATCACATCCATGCGGACAAATCACGTGCAATTAATTTTTGCAATTTCATCATATCATCCATATAAAAGGCCTTAAGTTTATTTCTGGTAGCCGGATCGAGATCGGGATTCTTTTCTTTCCTGGAGTTCAATTTCATAAATTGTTCTTTGATTGTAGTCTTTACGGACTGAGGAATATGACTAAGGAATTTAAATTTTGTTTTGCTCTCCATTGTCAACAACCTGTTTAATAAGACCGATTTTGGTAAAAATGAAGAATTTTGTTCTGTACGTTTAACAAATTCAAATTCATTGTCTACACCAAGAAATTCACATATGTTTGAAAGAGTTGCCTTTGTATCTTGTTTAAGGTCATCAAATAAAATTATTTTTACGAATTTGAAATTTTCTATATACGCTTTTACCTGATTGTAATAATTCCCCCGGTCGACATAAAAATAATCAAAGCTGTAATTCTGCTTCATCCTTTCTGTTTCAGCAGAAATTGCTTCTTCAAAAGTCAGCTCTTCTCTACCATCCCGAACACGCCACAGATATTGAGAGTAAGCACGATCGACAGGATTCCGGAGAATGATAATTATTTTTATGCCATCAGGATCATTATGTAATTTTTTTATGTTGCGAATTGTCTTTTCATACAAATACAAATATGGCGTAGAAATATCACCCGTTATCTGTGATGGCATTGCCTTCCTGAACAGTTTAGAATAGTCATCAATATCTGTCACAGCGAATGCAAATTTACCGTTCCTGAAATCGATCTTTTCTCCGGCGAAAGTAAAGAAGCATGGCTCCTTTACGACTGGCAAAAATATTTCCGGATGCTGGATCAGATAAGAGTTAAGTGAAGTTGTACCGGCCCTTGCAGTCCCGGCAACAATAAATTGCGGATTTCTCATGCACTTACAGGTTTAAGATTATCATCTTCAATGATTGTTTCATCGTAATAATACCTGAAATAATAAAGCAGACAAACCAAAAACATGATGCTACTCGAATCACGGATATTTACCGCCGAGAAAAACATACACAGAAAGAAAAACAAAAGCATGTATTCGCAGGTTTTATAAAATACATGGTTCGACCGTACCTCCCGTGACATAGTAAGTGAAAAATAATAAGGCAGGTAGATCAGAATCGTTCCCAGGATACCGAATACAAAAACATTTCCCAATATTCCAATATCGACCGGATAAAAATATCCAAGGATATCATGCCAGCCTCCATTCCATTGATTGGAAATAAAGCCATTTCCAAGTACAGGGTTTTTCTTGATGTATTCAAGAGCAGTATTGAATTCCATGAACCGAACGGCTGATGAGGCCTCATCCGGAGATTCGCCCTGAAAGACATTGAATACATTCTGATACAAAACCTGGTACTTATCAAACAATGATGTATATCCAAGAGTGAATAAAATGGTGATGAATATAAATCCGATACCACCATAGAGCAATGTATTCTTTAGCTTTTCTTTAAGGGAGAAATTTCTTATAAAATAAATGAGAATTGTAATAGCCAATACAACTAAGGTAGTTCTGGATTGAAGAAAATAGATCAGGTAAAACAGAATCAGCAGGGCGATGATTATGAACCGGTTCTTTTGCTCATGAGATACCTTAAACAGGGAATAAAAAAGCAGCATGATCACCAATGCGAATTGAAACCTGTAGCGATATCCTCTTATTGGAGAGTATGCTACGAATTCTGCATAATTGAATTTTACCGGATTCACAAACAGGAAAAAGAAATAGAAAATAAATAACAAAGTCAATGAAATGAAGAGGAATGATTTCTCCACCTGCTTTATAGTGATCATTCCTTTGTTCAGTAAAGAAACAACCAGAATTCCGCTGATAGATAAGAGAACACTTCGCTGAGCCATGATTCCATAGTAATATGGCTGTCCGAATACCTCATGACCTTTGAAGGCGGCAAGAAAGTTAACTAAGATAAACATCCACATTAAAACATCAAGCTTGCTTATCCTGCTGTTTTTGAAATTCAGAAATAAACTGAATAAATAATAAGCAGTGAGTAGAATAATGGCAAAAGTGGAAAGTGACTGATGCAACGTTTCAAGAGGTAATGTTGCAAAAATCCTGAATGTCGAAGTATAGACCAGGAAAAGCAAGGTATATGCCAGAAGCGGATGTAATTTAGCAGGTCTTATGTTCTCCGTGATCATGTACAATTCTGAAGATACGAAAATACGAAAGATGCACTACTGTTTCACCAATAATTTCAATCAAATACGCCGGCTTTTCAACTTTTACCTATTGAATGGATTGAAGAAGGTAAAGAAGCCAAACTGTTTCTTTACGGACAATACAGATAAAAAATTCCAGACAAAAATTCCCATGAATTGCGCAATACATGTTCCAATGATCCCATATAGAGGAACCAGCACCACACAAGCAACGACATTTACTATTGCAGAAAAAACAGCAATATTTCTCAGGATGTGTTGTCTGCCCGTCATATTTAGGATCTGGGAAGGTAATCCGGTAAACGCTACGATAAATTGTCCTGCCAGTAAAATATAAAGGGCCGGTTCATTTCCCGGAAATTCTTTTCCGAAAACAGACAAGATCCATTCAGGAAAAAAGGAAAGCAGAATAAATATCGGAATTGAAGTAATAAAGATCAGGCGCGATACTTCTTTTGCGTGAGTCTTCAGAACATCCAGTTTTCCAAGCGCAAATGCTTCTGCAAAGCGAGGCATGGCAAGACTGTTAATAGCAAGAATAGTGATATTGGTAAAAACAGAGATCCTGATCAAGGCATTATAGACACCTACATCAGATTCAGAATTGTGTGCAGCAAGAATAAGTGTACCGGCCCATGACATGATCAGCTGCATCAATGTCGTAAAAAACATTGATGAAGAAGTTTTCATCAGGGTTACTACAGGAAATACTTTTTTTGAAGTTTCCATAAAAAACCTGCTGTAATAAAACCATATCAATAAGCTAAGAAAGCCTGTCAGTGCAATACTTAGAAACTGGACATAGGTCGGTATTTCCCTTGAAGTATCAATAAAAGAAATTATAAAAAGCAAACACATAGCAAAAAGTGAAACAGAAACAGTCTGAAAAAATGTATACGCTTTTATTTTCTTCAGGCCACGGATGCATTCCGAATTGACAAGAATTAAAACCAGAGGAAGAGTCAGCCAGGCATTCACCTTCAGCAATTCTATCAGGTAAGGTTTATGGAGAACATTTTCTGCAAAATATCCTGATAAAAAATAAAGTATCAGAGAGATCAGGAAAGATACCGGTAAAATTACTTTTAATGCTGAAATATAAACAGACTTGATCGAACCAAAATCATTTTTCCCTGCGAACTCAGCGACATACTTCATAAGTGCTACATCCAATCCAAGTTTGCCGAATACAGAAGCAAAACTTAAGATGGCAATACAAATTGAAACAAGTCCAAGGGCATCAGCGCCAAAAAACCGGGATGTCAGCAGTGTAACGAAAAATCCAGTGGATACACCGATCATTCTTACCAGCAATGCAAGAAAACTAGTACGAATTAATTCGTTGTAATCTTTATCATTTCTGAAACGAAAAAAGGCATTCTTTAAGTTATCGAGCAATGAACCAATCATTCACCAGTGAAGGTTTGTTATATTTCATTTCTGTACCGGAAGGATACAGCATGATATTTTTTCCGCATGCTTTTAAGATGGCATGGCCTGCAGCAGTATCCCATTCCATTGTCGGAGCGAATCTTGGATAGACAGATGCTTTTCCTTCTGCAAGTAAGCAAAATTTAAGAGCACTCCCCGCATTGACCATCGATATCTTTGCACCATTGAGATTTAACATCGAAATGAATTTTTCGGTCTCCGGTGACAAATGAGAACGGCTTGCTACAACTTTAATTTCATTGTCGGAAGTATTTTCAGCAGGTTTTATTTCATACTGGTGAAGATTCCCGGAAGTGAGCGATTCAACATCCTTTCCTGAGAGAGAATAAACTACATGATCAAATCCTGCACAAACATTTCCGGAGACCGGAGAATGAATAATACCCAGCAGCGGGCTATCGCCAACCATAAATGCAATATTGACGCAAAATTCACCATTCCGTTTAACAAATTCCTTAGTGCCATCCAATGGATCGACCAGCCAGTAGTTTTCCCAGTTTTTCCTTACCTCATAAGGAATGGTTTTCCCCTCCTCTGACAGGATCGGGAAGTCCCATTTTAATAATTGAGCACTGATTATCTCATGAGAAGCTTTGTCGGCTGCAGTAAGAGGTGATTCATCTTCCTTCAGTTCAACTGAAAAAGCAGTATTGTAAATTTCAAGGATCCTTTTCCCGGCCTCCACTGAAATTTTAATAGCTGAAACGAGTAAGTCTTTTGACATTTCTAAGATTTAAAATCGGTCTAAATAATATTTTAACTGGAAATTTTAAACGATCATTCCGGCACCTACAGTTTCATTTGTAGCTTCATCAATTAGGATCAGGCTTCCGGTATTCCTGTTGCGTCTATAGCTATCAAAAAATAATGGCTGGGTTGTTCTCAGAATCACTCTTCCAATATCATTGGCAGCAAATTCTTTATCATTTTCTATTCGTCGAAGCTGGCTGATATCAATTTTGTAAAGTATTTCTTTTACAACACACCGGACTTCTCTTGAAGTATGTTTGACAATATACCTTGCACCTTCTGTAAGTTTTTTTTCATTCAACCAACAAATCATCAGGTCAATATCCTGGCTGTTTTGAGGTGAATTGTTTTCCTTTACGATCATGTCTCCACGGCTGATATCAATTTCATCTTCCAATTGAAAAGAAACCGACATCGGAGCAAAAGCTTCTTTTACGATTCCTTCCGGGCAGTTAATTGCTTTAATAGAAGAAGTAAATCCGGAAGGAAGCACCATTACCCTGTCGCCTTCACGAAAAACACCACCTGCGATTCTCCCGGCGTATGCACGATAGTCATGGTACTTATCATCCTGAGGCCTGATCACATTCTGAACCGGAAACCGGCAGTCAATATGATTCAGATCACCACTAATGTGCACATTCTCCAGATGAAACATTAGTGTACTTCCCTCATACCAACTCATTTCATTGGACCGGTGAACTACATTATCACCAAGCTTAGCACTGATGGGAATGAATTGAATATCCTGTACATCAAGTCTTGATGCGAACATCCTGAATTCATCAACTATTTTTTCATACACCGTCTGATCAAAATTCACCAGATCCATTTTATTGATACAAACTACCATGTGAGGTATACCAAGCAAACTTGCAATGAAGGAATGACGACGGGTTTGCTCTACCATTCCCTTTCTTGCATCGATCAGGATCAAGGCGAGATTTGCAGAAGACGCTCCGGTAACCATATTTCGGGTGTATTGAATATGCCCGGGTGTATCAGCTATTATAAATTTCCTTTTTGGTGTAGAAAAATACCTGTAAGCAACATCAATAGTTATACCCTGCTCCCGTTCTGCCTTGAGTCCGTCAGTTAAAAGCGAGAGGTCAATTTCATCCAGACCTTTCCGCTCACTGGAAGATTTCAACGCAAGCAACTGATCATCGAAAATATTCAATGTATCCAAAAGCAAACGACCGATCAGAGTGCTTTTCCCATCATCTACACTCCCACAAGTGGTAAACCTTAAAAGTTCCTTATCTGTCCTGTTAGGCATTTTTTTATTCTGAATTCGCAATTACAGTTCCGTAATTGGTGATTAATTAAATTAATTTTCATTAAATTTTTATCTTAAAAATATCCCCTCTTCTTTCTGTCTTCCATAGCATTTTCAGACCTTTGATCATCGATGCGGGATCCACGCTCTGTTACTCTTGAGAGAATCAATTCCTGGATAATTTCTTTTATAGTAGAAGCAGTACTGATGGTTGCTCCTGTGCAAGTCATATCACCAATTGTCCGGAATCGCACCTGCATTTCAGTTATCTTTTCTTCCGGGAGCAATTTCATAAAATCAGAATGGCCGTAGACCACTCCTTGTCTTTCAAACACTTTTCTGGTATGAGAAAAATAAAGCGATGGTAATGGAATTTTATTTCTTTCAATATAAGACCATACATCCAATTCAGTCCAGTTACTCAAAGGAAATACCCGGAAATGTTCGCCCATTTTTTTTCTTCCGTTAAAGAGATTCCACAATTCAGGTCTTTGATTTTTTGGCTCCCATTGTCCGAATTCATCGCGATGAGAAAAGAATCTTTCCTTTGCCCTTGCTTTTTCTTCATCCCTTCTGGCACCTCCGATTGCAGCATCGAACTTTAGTTCTTCAATTGCATCAAGCAAGGTAACGGTCTGCAGAAGATTTCTGCTCGCATAAGGACCTGTCTCTTCATGCGCCCTTCCTGAATCAATACTAGACTGAACAGATCGGACTGTTAATTTTACACCGATACGATTTACCCATTCATCCCTGAACTTTATTGTCTCAGGAAAATTATGTCCGGTATCAATATGTAAAAGTGTAAATGGAATTTTTGCAGGATAAAAAGCTTTCTGTGCCAGATAAGAAACAATAATGGAATCTTTACCGCCGCTGAAGAGAAGTACAGGCTTTTCAAACTGAGCAGCAACTTCACGAAGTATGAAAATACTTTCGGATTCCAGTTCTTTTAAATGGTCAAGATTATAACTAAACATATTCTGGGTTAAAGGTAATGATTTTGTAATGTCGAGGGACTTTTGTCACTTCCTGATTACGGCAGTTGACGTATCAAATGCAGGTATTTACCATATTATCATTTACACCTTTATAAATCTCATGATAAAGGATTCTAATTTATCTGCTGATTCTGATTCCGTTGATCCTTTTGTTTCAATGGTCAGCTCAGGTTTTAGAGGTGGCTCATATGGCGAATCTATCCCTGTAAAATTTTTCACCTCACCTGCTCTTGCTTTTTTATACAGTCCCTTTACATCTCGTTCTTCACAAATTTGCAAAGGAGTATCGATAAAAACTTCTACAAAGCAGTCGTTTTTGAAACGGGCCCTGATTGCATCCCGCTGTGAACGTAAGGGAGAAATAAATGTTGTGATAACGATCAAACCGGCTTCCGTCAGTAATTTACAAACCTCACCGGCCCTGCGTATATTCTCATTCCGGTCTTCAATCGAAAAACCGAGATCTTTATTTAAACCGGCACGTAATGAATCGCCATCCAGTAAAAACGCATGAAACCCTGCTCGGTTCAATTTTTTTTCAAGCTCTCTGCCAATAGTGGTTTTGCCGGAGCCACTAAGTCCTGTAAGCCAGATGAGAACAGCTTTTTGCTTTAAAGTCTTTTCACGATCAGCAGAACTGACCAGAGAGTTAACCGGGAAAATATGCTCAGACATTTTTTAAAAGATCACTGTCCGATCGGATGCCAGGTCGTTTTAGTTTCTTGTGCTGCCAGGATACGATAAGGAGATTGAAGATCTTCTTTTGAGAAATCGAGGACACGTTTTACATTTAAGGCCGCGTTGATTTGCACGAGTTTTTTCTGTTCCGTATCGAGGTCAGCAAAGAGGATGGCGTTAATGTCCATGTGAGAGGAGGCATGACTGAGAAATTCTTTCCTGTAACCTGTCAGAATGTTTACTACACCGCCCGGCACATCGG
>JBMQEM010000042.1:0-8892 GCA_049363815.1 Bacteroidota bacterium | reverse complement strand
TCGGGATTACAATCATATTTTTTTTTCTACCAATATGTGACCCCTCTGGGGTCGGGATTACAATCATATTTTTTTTTCTACCAATATGTGACCCCTCTGGGGTCGGAATTACAATCATATTTTTTTTCTACCAAAATGTGACCCCTCTGGGGTCGGGAGATGCTGATAGAAAATTGATCAATTCATTTAGTTGAGGCTGTTTGGATGATCATAAGAAGATTAAATAACATCTAAATTGCAAACCTGTCAACCTGCAACCTTTACAAGTAACAACTTCCATGGAATTGATTTTTTTTCCGACATTGTCCCCATGGAAATCAAACCCGAAGTCGCTAAACGTATAGAAGAACTGGAGAAAAAGTACAATGCCATGGGACAGGATCTGCTGTCTTATCTGGATGGATTGTTGTATGCTGATTTTTTAACTTACTGGGACTATATTCATGTCGATACATTGTTGTCGCTGCAAAATCCTAAGACGAGTTTTCCGGATGAACATATTTTCATTATGTATCATCAGATCACGGAACTTTATTTCAAATTATGTCTGCATGAATTCGATCAGATTGCCGCAAAGGAAAACCTGGATGCGAAATTTTTCATCGCCCGCTTAACACGTATCAATTCATATTTCGAAAACCTGATCCGGTCATTTGATATCATGGTCGATGGAATGGAACATCAGCAATTCCTGAAATTCAGAATGAGCCTTCTTCCTGCAAGCGGTTTTCAAAGTGCACAATACAGAATGATAGAGATCTGCTCAACGGAATTCATCCGACTTGTAAGTAAGGATCATCGTGAACAATTCAATTCATCATCTTCCATAGAGGAAATGTTTGAATTCATTTACTGGAAAGCAGGAGCAACAGAACTGGCCACAGGACAAAAGACTCTAACGTTAAAACAATTCGAGGAAAAATATTCTGATACTCTCATTGCTTTAGCCAAACAAAAAACAACAACCAATTTTCATACTCTCTACAATAAATTACCTGAAGCAGAGAAAAACAATCCGAAATTAATTGCAGCACTTAAAACTTTGGATGTTTGCGTTAATATCAATTGGCCGCTTAGTCATTATAAATCTGCTGTCCGTTACCTCCAGAAAGATCCTGAAGACATCAAAGCTACCGGTGGAACGAACTGGCAAAAATATCTGCCTCCACGTTTCCAGCGCCGGGTGTTTTTCCCTGAATTATGGACTGAAGAAGAAATGTCGGAGTGGGGGAAAAGTTGGGTTGAGAGTGTGATTGGGTGATAATTCTTTTCAGTTTCAGCCTAAACCTAAACCATAATCATTTCAAATACAATGAATTATAAGTTTTTCGTGCGCTAAATTTGGTTTATAATATAAACTAATTTATGTTTGTCGGGTAATTAGTCATGAAAACAAACCTTCTCCTTCTATTTAACCTGTTACTTATTCAGGTAACTGCTTCAGCACAGGCTACCATTACCGGGACTGTCAAAGATTCAAAAGGTACAAGCCTTCCGGGTGTCAACATTTTCATCAAAGACACTTACGATGGCGCAACTTCTGATGCTTCGGGAAAATATTCGTTTGAAACAACAGAATCAGGAGAAAAAGTTCTTGTCGCTACTTCAATCGGCTTTCAGGCATTTGAACAAAAAATTTCTATTACAACTCAACCTCTCACTGTAAACATCATTTTAAAAGATGCCGTGAGTGAATTGAAAACCGTTACCATCTCAGCTGGTTCATTCGAAGCAAGTGATGAAAAGAAAATGGTCATGTTGCGCCCGTTGGATATTGTTACAACAGCAGGTGCGTCCGGTGATATCTACGGTGCTATACAGACACTGCCGGGTACAGGATTAGTTGGAGAAAAAGAAGGTCTCTTTGTCCGCGGTGGTGATGCATCCGAAACAAAAACATATATCGATGGTTTACTCGTCGACAATCCCTATTTCTCATCTGTTCCTGATGTTCCTCAGCGAGGTCGCTTTTCTCCATTCTTATTCAAAGGTACTTCATTCAGCAGCGGAGGGTATTCAGCGCAATACGGACAAGCGATGTCGTCAGTATTAATTCTTGAATCGCAGGATTTTCCGGATCAAAGTATGACCAACATTGGCATCATGTCGATAGGAGTGAGTGGTGGAACAACAAAACTTTATAAGAATAAGAAAACTTCTATCGGAGTATTTGGTGGTTACACTGATCTTGGTCCGTACTTTAAATTATTTTCTCAAAACCGTGACTGGAAAAGTTCACCACGGGCTGCGAACGGGTCTTTCATCATGCGTCACAAAACATCAAAGACAGGGTTGCTAAAGGCCTTTGCTTCTTATTCATGGAATGAACTTGCTCTGGCTGTTGCTGATACTTCTGACCCTCTTCTTGAAAGAAAATATAATTTCGATCTCCGCAATAATAATTTTTATTCTTCGGCATCCTATAAAGAGATCATTTATAAATCATGGACACTGAATGCTGCTGCATCGTATAGTGATAACAAGGACCATATTCATATAAACGATCTGCCGCTCAATAATAAAAATATATTGCTTGAAACAAGACTGACTTTTTCTCACCCCATCAGCGAACTTTCAATTATTCGGTTTGGGGGAGAATTTCAGGATGTTAACAGTACAACGGCCTTTTCGTCATTCCCTGCAAGCGAATTCAAGGAGAACTATTCTGCCGCCTTTGTTGAAGCAGATCTTTACATTACCACAAAACTGGTTTCGCGAATTGGTCTGAGAGGAGAAAATTCTGAAATCCTGACTAAACAAAATATTGCTCCACGAATTTCTCTTGCGTATAAGACCGGTGAATTCAGCCAGTTCTCATTTGCATATGGCGACTTTTATCAGGTCCCGCAAAAAAACAATATTCTCAATTATTCCAATACCGGATTAGGATTCGAACAGGCAACACATTACATCCTGAACTATCAGTATGTAAGTGATAAAAGAACTTATCGGATCGAAACATATTACAAAGATTATAAAAACCTGTTTTACATAGATCAGAATAATTTTTCCGGAACAAATAATGGTTATGGACACTCCAGGGGAATTGAATTCTTTTACCGTGATAAGAAGACGATCAAAAGAGCAGATTACTGGATCTCCTATTCATTTCTTGATACAAAAAGATTGTACAACAATTTTGAAAAGGAGGCCATGCCAACATTTGCAGCGAATCATACCGGTAGCATAGTCTTCAAGTATTTTTTTCCGAAGTTAAGTCTGGCACCGAGTATTACTTATGGTTATAGCACCGGTCGGCCATACTATAATCCCAATAACACAGAATTTCTTGCAGACCGGACACGTGATTATCATAACCTGAGTATGAGTTTCAGCTATCTTACAAGTATTAAAAAATCATTCACAGTACTTGTGTTCTCTGTAAATAATGTTCCCGGAGTAAAGAATGTTTTCTCTTATAATTATTCTTCTGATGGCTCAAGACGACAGGAAGTTGGTCCGGCTTCAGCACGATTTTTCTTCATAGGAATGTTTGTCAACATAGGTTCACAAAAAGATGATTCAGATAAATTCAATTAAGTAAATCACATATACTATTTCAAAAAAAACAAAAGCATGAAAAAGATTCTATTTATCCTTCTTACTAGCATGGTCTCTCTTTATTCCACGGCCGGAGATCCGAAATACATGGCTGTTATGGAAAGAAATGTTGCAATGATCGACACTGCAACTACAACAACGACGTATAGCGTAGCAAATAATACATTTGAGAGAATTGCAAATGCAAATCCTGCAGAATGGTTGCCTGTCTATTACCAGGCCTATTGCACTATACTTATGGGTATGAAACAGGAAAGCCCGGCTTTGAAAGATGAATATTTCGACAAAGCTGAAGCATTGATTAACCGCGCCGACGAGATCAGTCCGGAGAATTCAGAAATTTTAGTTGTACAAGCTTGGGTAAATTCGATGAAGATAGGTGTAGATCCGGCGACCCGCGGTCAGAAGCTGGGACCAAAGGCAGGAATGTTTACTGAAAAAGCACTCCAACTGAATCCTGAAAATCCCCGTGCACATTTTCTGAAAGGAACAAGTATATTTTACATGCCTGCAAATTTTGGTGGTGGAAAAGATAAAGCTTTGCCGGTATTTGAAAAGGCAATTGAAAAATTCAAAGCTGCAAAACCTGAAAACAAAATTGTTCCACATTGGGGACAAGTACCTGCCGAAGCTCTTTTAGAGCAATGCAAAAAAGCAGAATAGTGTTTCATAATTATTTATAAGATATAAAAAATGGAAAATGATAGAATAAATAATTCCGAACAAGGTCTTGAGCTTATTGAAAGAATGATCAAGACTGCCCGTCATGAGGTAGAGGATGGAAGTTTTTATTTTTTACTCTGGGGTTGGGTGGTCTTTGCAGCATGTTTGCTCAACTTTATATTGTTGAAGACCAGTTTTGAATATCCATTTATTGGCTGGCTGGTCCTGATGCCTTTAGCCGGGATAGCGACCTCAGTATACGGAAGCAGACAGGAGAAAAAGATAAAGGTGAAATCTTATATCGATTCATTAATGAAATATGTACTGGTTTCATTTTTGGTTTCTCTTTTTATGGTACTCTTCTTTATGTCTAAACTGCAGTTAAATACTTATCCAATGGTCATGATGGTGTATGGGTTCTGGTTATTTATTTCAGGTGGAGCGTTAAAGTTCAAACCTTTGATAATCGGAGGCGTGATCAACTGGATACTGGCAGCTTTTTCATTCTTTCTTTTCTTTGAACAACAGTTGATCATACTTGCCATTGCTGTACTGCTGGGTTATATAGTTCCCGGTCACATGCTAAAGAATAAATTTAAGAATGCTGATTAAAACAACAAAGTGCAAATGTTTGATGAATTAGATCCCCTTTTACATTCACAGCTTCGCCTCGCAATTATGTCGGTACTCATCGGTGTAAAGGAGGCGGAGTTTTCCTTTTTGAAAGAAAAGACCGGAGCGACGGCCGGAAATCTGAGTGTCCAGATCACTAAGTTAAACGATGCGGGCTATATTACTGTTGAGAAGACTTTCCGTGATAATTATCCGTTGACAACTGTTAAGGTCACACACAACGGAATAACCGCTTTTGAAGGTTATGTGAAAGCACTTCAGGCTTATATAAAAAAATAATTTTCACTGAATATATGCAATAGTTTTCTGTTCTTTGCCGGACAATAGAATTGTTGGCTTTTGAGAGAGATATCTTATAAATTCAGATATATCACGGAATGTGATATGTGTAAATCCCCATCTTCCCGGTTTAAAATTTTAGGCCGGCGGATGGACCGTTCCCAGGGAAAAAATCCGCGACTGAAATCAGGTTTGATTACGTCTATTCAGAAATGTATGAACTGCGGACTGATCTTTGCAAACCCACAACCCTTGCCATTGAATATCCAGGATCATTATGGAGTAGATCCTGTCGAATACTGGAATGACAATTATTTTAAACCGGATCTGAATGGTGACAAAGCCCGGGTAGAGAAGGCAATTTTGTATGGCACACAAGGTGGTAAAATTCTTGATATTGGTTTTGGACTTGGTTTCGGAATGAAGGCAATGTTAGATGCCGGACTTGATGTAGTTGGTATAGAACCTTCAGAACAGTTTTGCAATTATGCAATTTCAAAAACAGGAATTCCTGAATCGCGGATAGTACGAAGCACAATTGAAGATTCAATTTTTCCGAATGACCATTTTGATTATGTAAATATGGGTGCAGTATTAGAACATCTGGCATCACCTTCTGAAAGTTTAAAACAAACACTTAAATGGGTTAAGCAGGGAGGTAAAATTGAAATTGAAGTTCCTAATTCTTCCTGGGCAATAAATAAAATTTTTAATCTTTTCTATAAAATAACATTGCAACCTTTTGTTGCAAATATCAGCCCGATGCATTCACCATTTCATCTTTATGAATTCGATCTCAGGTCGTTCAAACTTAATGGAGTTGTGAATCACTACAAGGTCATTCATCACCATTATTTTGTCGGACCAACTTACTTGCCTGCAGTATTGAATCCGCCGCTACGACAATTTATGAAAAAAACAAAAACAGGGATGCAGTTGATTGTTGTAATTGAGAAATTATAGTATTCTATTTGTTACGATCTACCCAATCTCCGTTTTCACGGATCAGATTGATCAATTCATCAACGGCTTTTTCCGAATCTATATTTCTTGAAACAACTTCCCGGCCTTTATAAAGTGTGATCTTACCGATACCTGTTCCTACATATCCATAATCGGCATCAGCCATTTCTCCTGGTCCGTTAACGATACAACCCATGATCCCGATCTTGATTCCTTTTAAGTGATCCGTTCTGGTTCTGATCTTTGCTGTTGTTTCCTGAAGATCAAATAATGTCCGGCCGCAACTTGGACAACTAATGTATTCTGTCTTTGAGATCCTGGTCCGGCTCGCCTGCAGAATTCCAAATGCAGTTGAATTCAATTGCTTCCTTGATGAAACCCCCGGTGCAGTGATCCAGATCCCATCACCAAATCCATCTAAAAATAATGCGCCATTATCTGTCGATGCATAAAGTGAAATATCATCAATATTGTCAGATGCATATGACCTGCGAATTATTACCGGCAGATTAATTTTGCATCTGCAAAGCTCAATGAACATGCGACGCTGTTCAGCCATTCCGTGTTCATTGCCGGTTTCGAATACCAAAACGGTTTCTGAACTAAATGTCCTGATATTTTTTCCTTGTTCACTAAAGAGATCGTCGATCGTAATTGTAACAAAGTTTAATGACTCGGATTTTCTACTCGAATTGAGATACTCGTTAAATGTAAATAGGGGGTAATTCCGGATTTTGTCTTTGTCCCATGATTTTTGATTTACGATAACTCCTAATGTCCCCGGAATTTCAAAGTCAACCTTCTTGTCACCAGTGAAAATATAATCACAGGCCTGATCACCAATGTTCCATTTGTCGGCATCCACTACATACTGATAACCGCATGAAAATAATGTTGCAGCCGTGATGCTTTCAAGGCCACTCAGATCAGCTACCACTCTCGGTACTTCATGTCCGCCGAAATTTGCAACAGTAAAACTTTTCCTTCTTTGATATTCGAATGGTGAATATGATAATTGAAGATCGGATTCTATATTCAATTTACCTGCGATTGCAATTGATGGAATAGCTTTTGCAGAAGTCACTCTTTTAGAATAACGGTCCACTAGCGCTTTTGCAACCGGAATTTCAAATTCAGGATCTTCAGTCAGAGATACGCGGATCGTGTCACCAATGCCGTCTTCAAGTAAGGTCCCGATTCCTGCTGCGGATTTAATTCGTCCGTCTTCTCCTTCTCCGGCTTCAGTTACTCCAAGATGTAAAGGATAATTCATTCCTGAAGAATTCATTTTCGCAATCAGCAAACGGTAGGCCTGAACCATGACTTGCGGGTTACTGGCTTTCATTGATAAAACGATATTGAAATAATTCTCGTCTTCGCAGATCCTTAAAAACTCTAAAGCAGATTCAACCATTCCAAGTGGAGTGTCGCCATAACGGCTCATGATCCTGTCGCTCAGTGAACCATGATTGGTACCAATACGCATTGCAGTTCCATACTCTTTGCAGATCTTTACCAGTGGAACAAAACGTTCACGGATACGGTCGAGTTCTTCTACATAGGTTGCGTCAGAATAGTCTATTGTTTCAAATTTCTTCTTGTCTGCATAATTACCCGGATTAACACGAACTTTCTCAACGATCCTTGCTGCAGCTTCAGCTGCATTCGGAGTAAAATGTATATCAGCGATCAGAGGAACAGTGTAACCGCGTTTCTTCAGTTCATTTCTGATGTTTGCTAAATTTTTTGCATCGTTCAGACTTGGTGCTGTGATCCGCACAAGCTCACATCCGGCATCGATCATTCTTATACTCTGCTCAACAGTTGCAAGAGTGTCCATGGTATCGGTTGTAGTCATGGACTGGATACGGATCGGATGATTGCCGCCAATGATCAGATCACCTACCTTTACTTCTCGTGTGATCAGTCGTTCATACGCTGTCAAACTGCTGCAATAGCCTCCTTCGAGGATTTTTTCTTTCATAATTCACAGCAAAGATAGCGACGAATAGTCAATAACGAATAATGGAAAATGAAGAATGAGGAGTTGGGAAAAGGAGGTTGAAGAAGGAGATATTCGAGAATTATCCGATCCAATAAACAACCATCAATCATATTAGCCAACTTTACAAGGCATTACCCGTTATCACCTGCGTATTACTTTCTACTTACCTCTTAATCAGCCTTCTGGTCACCGGTTTTCCTGATTTGTCGACGTATTGCAAAATATACATACCGGGAGTCCAGTCAGAAGTCGGAATATAATTGAATCCTTCCTTCAAACTGAGAATAGTTCGGCCCATTACATCGACAATTCTTACCTGTTTAGCGCCCAATTTTGAGGGAATTTCCAGGGCAACAAAGTCATTTAGCGGGTTCGGACTGATAAGAACCGGTTCTTCTTCGATGTTTGTGAGACTGCCTAGCAATGAGACGTAATAGATGTGGAAAGTCAGACTGTCGGAAATGTGCGGCGTTGTTCGTGCCTGAGGCCATACCACAACAATATTGTCGCCATCATCGAAATGAGTTGGTTTGAAAACGAATCCGGAAGCGTTGATCAAAGCAGTACTGCCGCCTTGCAAAGTATAAAGCATACTTGTGTCCTCATAAAGGATATCCGGTCCTGTAGCAGGAGTACCCAGTATAAGAATAGAAATATTGTCAGCATTCAGTATCGTATTTCCGATATTCTGCACCTGGATCATGATACTGTCGTAGGTAAGACTTTCATAAGCAGTATCAGTCGGCGAAACAGGAAATCTGCTCAGACTTGAAATCTGCAGATGAACT
>JBMQEM010000041.1:0-8905 GCA_049363815.1 Bacteroidota bacterium | reverse complement strand
CGAATTCTTGTGGTATTGTCGAGGTGTGACCGTTTGGGGTGGTTGCGTAAGGTGGTGGTTTATTAAAGGAGAGAGTGGGGCGACAAAGGGCTACCGAAAGTCTTTTGTCCATCTGACTGCGTTACTTCCGCATAATAATAATACGTTCCGGAAGCAAAAGTATGCGTATAGTTCAGCGAAGAACCGGACACAGTTGTTAATACAGTCGGAGCTGCATTACTTCCGGGCACACCATAAAAAATCCTGATCTGAGTAATCGTTTCACCATTTCCATCGGAGGTTGTAACATTTAACGTTGGGTCAACTGTTTGAGTCACGATACTTCCTAATGGAAAAATTCCATTTATATTATAAGTCAATCCTAAATTATAATCTTCAGTCGCATAGAAACGCATATTCAACATGGCTTCCATTACATTATTCACACTCATAGATGGCGCAAGTATAGCAGTACGCGCCTGACTTGATTTTCCCATCGTGATTGAATTGTGATTATCAAGATCCATGGTTGGGCCAAGGTGATATCCTTTTCCCAGAAGTGAATTCCAATAGTTAATGTTTGTACTTGTTGCCGGATCGGAGTAAGTCACATTTGTTGAGCTATACGGTCCGTTCTTGATTGCCACTCCTACAATTGCATTATCATAAGCAGCATTATAAGCGGAACCAAGTAAATTACCATAATCGGTATTGTTCGGATGACACAGAGTTGCAAACGCCCCGGAAGTATTGTTGATCACATTGAACAACCCATTGTAATCTCCTTTTGCTACGAAAATATTGTAGTTCCCGGAATTCCATCCAATCAATTGATTCACTCCGTAAATGGCAACGTGACCGCCTGTTGAGATCGTGCCCCACTCCATTCCATACAGTGCAGCAAATCCAGGATTCACGGATGAATACGTTGAAGCTTCCGAAACACCACTTGCATATAATGCTGGCGTCATGATCGGTCCTTCATTGTGATTATGATCACTGATACCCATGAAATCAAAATAGCTTGCAGTATTTCCAATCGTATAACAGCAATCCGGACTTCCGGCGCCATTGCACACATTGTCCATATCACCATCTGAATAATCAGAATGCGAATGTAAATTCCCGAAGTATGTTGTATAAGCCACAACCGGATTCGTTGTACTTGTTGCATTTGTAAATGTGATCAGATAATTTGTATTACAACCTGTTCCATTCATTTCATAGACAGAAAAGAAATAGGCTGTACCAGGCATGAGTCCAAGGACATTTACACTAGTACCTGTTCCTGAATAAACAATGTAGTCGCCAGGTGCAGTTGTACTGCCTAAACCATAGGTGGCATTCGAAGTATAACCTGTTCCGTCAACCGGTGCGGAAGTCACTGCACTTCCACCTCTGCAAATCACGATGCAATATGCTCCATTCCCTCGCGTCCAGGTAACATTCATGCTGTTTGACATCGTTGAAGAAACCGTCAGTCCACCAGGAGCAACAGTCGGCTGACCTGCCAGTACACATCCAATAGTTGTTGCATTTCCTGTAGCTGGTCCTGTAAGAAAGTTGGAGGTACAACCATTTCCATTGAATTCATAAATGGAAAAATAATAAGTCGTTGTAGCATTCAGACCTGTAATCGAAATCGTATTTGCACTTCCGCTATACACTACATACTCACCTGCTGAAATTTGAGTCCCATTTCCAAATGTTGTATTCGCACTGTAAACGGCGCCGTCAACCGGAACGGCAGTGACAGCACTACCACTTCTTGCTATGATAATACATTCTGTTCCATTCCCTCTTGTCCAGTTCAAGGTCATTGAACTAGCACCTATTGAAGTAAAGTTTAATGCTGAAGCTTGTGTGGTTGGTTGTGTATCGATGATACATGCAGTAGGAATTCTGATGTTATCAAATGTACCTGCTTCTGTGGCTCCTGTAGCATGATTCCACAGACAGCCGAGATACATCAGATCAAGGGAAGTATAGGTAGAATTACTTGCTGAGCCAATTGTGTTATAGGTTGCAACAGCAGGGTCAACAAAACTTGCCATGACTGTTCCCAGATATAGTGTCCAGACATTTCCAACCGGATTGTATGTGACTTTTACTGTCAGGTATTCTGCTCCGAAATCATTCGCCGGATTGATGACAGCAGATAGTCCCAGATTAGAAGCAACGCCACTTGCAAAACTTACTAAACGAAGATTATCACCTGAGCCTGAATTTCCGAGAACCACTGCATAGCCACTGGCGGTGAGAAAATTACCAGATGTTGCGCCTAAGACAAATGCAATTCCATAATTCCCTGCATCGAATCCGGATGGATCAGCACGTGATTGCCGCATGTTAAATGCCCATTCAAGCAGTCCGGTATTTGAAGAAAGAACTGTATTGTACATCGCCGAAACATCATAGGTCACATAATCGCGACCTGCTGTTGCACTGCTCATTCTTAAAACGTTTGTATTAACGGTTGCTGAGGTTGGAGAAACTGTTTGAGTTTCAACCCAGCTTAATCCGACGGTATTATTATCCGGCCGATTGAAATCGTCCAATAATACAGACTGACTCCAACTATTGAAGGAAAACAAAAGCAATAGAATTGAAGAAAAAGAAACTACAGAACTCTTTACCTTTTGACTACTTGAAAACCGCATTACTTTAACTTGATTATTAAGAACTTACAAATATACGGGGATGCTGTTTAAAAGATGCTGTATAATAGATTAAAATTGCTCAAAATGTTGCAAAAAGCATGATTTTGGAGGTGAAATATTCAGGAATTCAAAATTAATGCTCTGATCGTCGGTCTGTAAAAGCAGTTTGCCTTGTTCCTGCAGAAATAAATGACCCTTTTTTTGCATCTTGTGAATGTTAAATTGACCTTCCTGTTTTTCATGAACGACCTTAATTCCAGCGTACTTCAAAAATCATATTCTTTATTGGAGGTGATGAATTCAATTCAATCTGTCGTTAAAAAGAACTACGATGGCAGAAAGTTCTGGGTCAAATGCGAATTAGTAAAACTCAATTTTCATCAGTCAAGCGGCCATTGTTATCTTGAACTGGCCGACAGAAATGAATCGACCATGGTTGCTCAGTGTAAAGGCATCATCTGGTCGGATTTTTATCAGATCATTCAGAAAAAATTCCGTTCAACAATTAATGCCGAACTAGGTTCGGGAATGAAAGTTCTTTTTCAATGCAATGTAACCTTCCATCCTATTCATGGATTTTCATTGTACGTAACTGATGTTGAACCTGCTTTCACTTTAGGCGAAATGGCGAAAATGAAGAATGAAGCCATTCTTAAACTTAAAGAGGAAAACATTTTTGATCTGAATAAGAAAAAGACCTTACCTCTTTTGCCGAAAAGAATTGCTGTGATATCTGTTGAAACCAGCAGAGGCTACCAGGATTTTATAAGTACGATAACTAATTATCCAAAAAAATTCACACTTGACCTTTCGCTCTTCGAAGCAACACTTCAGGGCGATAACGCGGTGACAACCATCATAAGGGCACTGCAAAAAATTGCCTCCCGCATCAGCGATTTTGATGTCGTTACTATTATCAGAGGCGGTGCCGGCGATACAGGACTTGCCTGTTACGATGAGTTTTTACTTGCAAAAGAAGTTGCCTGTTTTCCTTTACCGATCGTAACCGGTATCGGTCATGCGACAAATGAAACTGTGACTGAAATGGTGGCTTTTAAAAATTGTATCACTCCTACTGCTGCAGCGGATTTTTTTCTTGAGAAATTCTATGCTCAGGATATACTGATAAGGCAATTGACTGAAAAACTTCATAGCTCTGCAGGTGAATTTTTATCAGAAATGAAAGGCTCTCTGCTGGATACTTTAAAAGACTTCCAGGTATTGTGCAATACTTCAATGGAAAAAAACCATGCTCTGATCAATAAAACCACTGAACTGCTCGTTAAATTCAGTCTTCGGTATACGGTTGATGAACGATCTTATTTGCAGAATAATATCAATGTCATTAAAAATATTCCCGGACGTCAACTGATACCACAACAGAAAAACCTGATAAGCATACTTTCGCGGCAATTATTCAGCAATGCAAACGGCAGAATTCAGATCGACAAAAGTCTTATCAATGAAAATGCTAAATCACTAAAGCAAGTCTCACATCAATTCAAAGATCAGAAGCAAAATCTTAATCTGATTGAATCGAAAGTGAAATTGCTTGACCCGATCAATACACTGGCCCGCGGTTATTCGATCACCAGAAAGAAAGGGAAAGCTATCACTTCTACAGATGAAATTGTTACCGGAGAGGTTATTGAAACAATACTGGCATCAGGATGTTTTACAGGAACAGTAACAGAAATAAAAAAAACAAAATAATGAAATACGAAGAAGCATATAATGAATTGCAGGAAATTGTGAATGAAATTGAAAACGGCAGCATCAGTGTCGACGAATTGAGTGAAAAGGTAAAGCGTGCTTCTGTTCTGATCCAGCTATGCAGAAAAAAACTTGACGGAACAGAAAAAGAAGTCAATGAATTACTGAAAGGAATTGAAAAATCAGCATCTTGAAAACGAAATCACCTATTTTGATGATACTGTTGTTGCTTCTTCTGAGTAAAGGATCAACGGCTCAATGGGCGTATGTAAATTCCATTGAAACGTCTTTAGACAGAACCTTTTCTAAATTCGAAAGCTGGTTAACCAATAACGATTATCATCCGACTTCAAAATACGACAACATTGCCGGACGAAAAGCAGCAACAATGGCAAGTATCTACAATGTCAAACTGACTGCAAAGGTTTATGATTCAAGATCACAACCAACAAAGATCCATTGTTATATTGATTCAAAGCAAAACCTCAGGAGCATCGATGTGTTTCTTGTCAATCCGAAACCTGGCGAATTTGAGAATATTCAACTTGTCCTTTTAAAATCCGGTTTTTTGCTGCTGAGTGAAAGCAAGAATGAAAATGATAAAACAACACGGACATACTTTCAAAAGAAAAATATTCGTTTAAATTTGTCCATTCCTGATGATAAAAGCTACCTCACCATCTCCGCAGGAACATTGAACAACTATGAGTAAAAAACTACTTTTGCATTTATCGCTTTTCTTTTTATTTGTTCTGTCCGGAGCAGGTAGCACTCCATTATTTGCTGCATCCGAATATCGCGATCTTGTTACACCTGAAAACTACAAGAAAGAAATTGATCTTGACACTCTTTACCGTTACAAGTTGGGAGACAACCCGGAATGGTCAAAAGTAGAGTTTGATGATTCTGACTGGCGTCCTACGATTGCTGACACGACGGAAAAGGACACTTTACTAAAAGTTTACAATGGTATAGCCTGGTTCAGGGGCAAATTTAAAGTAGATTCTTCATTGATTAGTCGATCTTTTGCAATTGAAATACTTTGTCATGGTGCCTGTGATGTTTATTTTGACGGCATATTGGTGAAAAAGATCGGTGTAGTGGCATCATCATTTGAAAATTACAGATCAGGGTACACATTCAGAACTTCAATGATCCCTGTTTCTTTAAATCAGAAAACTGAACATGTCATCGCTGTCCGTGTTGCAAAATATAAGGAAGAAAAAAAATCTGAAATTGTTTTTAATACCGGAAACAGAGAGAAAGCTTTCGGCTCCAGTTTTTATGACGGTGAAGTTGCAATGGAAGAAGAGTCTGATTTTCATCAACAGGCTATCATGCTCATTTTTGCAACCATCTTTGGAGTATTAGGAATATTTCACATGATACTTTTCATCTATTATCATAAGAACAGGGCGAATTTGTATTACAGTCTTTTTACTTTCATGCTGTTCAGTATTTTCTTTGGACTATATACATTGTTTGCAGGACAGGACATGCAAACCACTCAAAAGATCCTTAAGCTTGAGAGTTTAGCTTTTTATGCCGTCCCGCTGTTTTTTATAAGTATTCTATACCAGATATTTTATAAAAGACTACTAAAGTTCTTCTGGGTTCTTGCAGGTCTTATCCTAATTTCTTCGATAAGCTTTTTTGTTTTCGCCCAAAGAGATATTGGAATGATCACCTTGGTACTGTTCTTCATCGGCGGATTTGTTGAAACCATCAGGGTCTTCATTAAAGGCATTATCAACAAACGTGATGGGGCAAGAATCTTTTTATTCGGCTTATTTTTCCCTATAATCGGAGTCATTTTTTTATCGGTGACCTCTTCATTTCTTGACAGCACAGGATTTACAAAATGGAGTGAAATGATCGATGATCATACCGGTGAATTTTTCGGGTATTCATTATTGCTGAGTGTTTCTCTTTCAATGACAATTTACCTTGCACGAGATTTTGCGAGAATGAATAACAAACTGCAGGCACAGATCAATGAGATCAAAAAACTTTTTGACAAGACAGTTGAGCAGGACAATGAGCGGAAGAAGATCCTGGAAAATCAGAATGAGAAGCTCGAGCAAATGGTGACTGTCCGCACGAATGAAGTGAACCGGCAGAAGACTGAAATCGAATTGAAGAATCGCGACATACTAGACAATTTACAGTATGCAAAACGGATTCAGGAAGCAATTCTTCCTGAGATAAAACTCATTTACCAGACCTTGCGCGATTCATTCATCATCTATTTACCTAAGGATATTGTGAGCGGTGATTTCTATTCGTTTTCGCAGAAGAACGACAAAGTCATCATTGCAGCTGCCGACTGTACCGGTCATGGAGTTACTGGAGCTTTCATGAGTATGATCGGAACGTCATTACTGAATCAGATCATCAATGAGCAAGGTGAAACCCGGCCGGCACAGATCCTGAAGGATCTCAATGCAGGAATTATTGATGCATTAAAACAAAGTGAAGGTGAAAAAGAAATTCACGATGGAATGGACATCGCACTTTGCACACTTGACCTGAAAAATTCGAACCTTGTTTATGCAGGAGCGAACCGGCCTTTATGGATCTTTAAAAACGGCGAATTGTCTATGATCAAACCTGCCAAATCAGCAATTGGCGGTTATCAGTCATTGCGGAAGGAAGAATTCACACAACATGAAATCCCTCTGTCCAAAGGCGATACAATTTATCTTTTCACTGATGGGTATGCCGATCAGTTTGGTGGTCCGGAAGGGAAAAAACTATTGAGCAAACGTTTCCGTGAAATGCTGAAAGAGATCCAGTCGTTACCAATGAGTGAACAGGAAAAATATCTGATAAAAGCATTTCATGACTGGAAAGGAACTGCAGGACAGGTTGATGATGTGTTGGTGATTGGGGTGAGGTTTTGACAATAACTTTTTTCTTAAACATGAACAGAGTTAGTTTTGGTTCACGAAACAAGTAATCATAAATATTCTTTAATATGATTCGAAGTGAGTACGCCCCTAAAGGGGCTTAGTACTCTTGTTTAGTCTACGAGATACCAAGAGTAGGGCCCAAAAGGGCCTAATCATCTGCAAATTACCAGCGAATGTATTATTCGTTTTTACCAAATAACATTATGCTTTTGCTGATAGCAATAGAACCTTTTCCAAAAAATAAATCTTTTATAAATAATCTTATGTCAACAGAACGAAATAATATTCATTTGTTTTAAAACTTAAGTTGACGCCTATGCGCAAGTTACGGGGAGAAAAAAAAGGGTCCTGCACAAGAACCCTTTAGGCATTTAATAAAATAACTATAAGTCAACAAAGGTGAACCATTATCAAATCTCACCTAATAAATCAAGTTGAAGTAAGATTCTATATGATTTTTTATAAAATAGATTTATAATTTGACGGTAGTGATTTACAATAAAATAAGTAAAGAGATTACCTTCCACTTTCAGGATTATCGCTCATCAGCTTATTCATCCCCATCATCTGCTTCATAGTCTTTTGCATTCCGTCAACAGAACCATCCAGGAAGATCATATTTCCCTGTCCGTGCTCCGCAAAATTCTTAACCGACTCCATCCACATACTGAATAGAATTACCGATGTATCAAGATTGGCTTGTTGCATTTCTCTTGCAGCTTCTGTCATACCTTTAGCAACTTCCTGACGGAAGAGTGCAACACCTTGTCCACGTAACTGAGCTGCTTCTTTTTCTGCTCCCGCTGAGATCTTGATCGCATTTCCATCTGCTTCCGCAGCTTTTGTTTTAGTGATCAACAAAGCCTGACCTTCATTCTCTGCTGCAGCTTTTAAATTGTTCGATGCTACTACCTGACTCATTGATTTCATGATCACATCGTCAAACGTAATATCATTCAACTGAAGATCCTGTAAATGGTAACCCCATTCTTCCAGTCCGATATCAATTTGTTCCTTCACGTGTTCTGTAATATCTTTTCTTAAGCCAAGTACATCCGCTTGTTTTTTTGTCGCAACAAAGCCGCGGATAGAACCTTCAATCGTACGGATCAAAGCCTGCATGAAATTCCTGTCATCAACAAATTTGAAAGCAACACTCATGATATTCTTTTCTTCAGTGTTGATCACGGAATAAAGTAACATGGCTTTGAAATAGACATTCGCCTGATCAATAGTAATCGCCTGAAACTCCAACTCAACAGAACGATTCTGAACAGAGATCTTTTTAAAGATCTGCTCAATCAAAGGGATACGGAAATTCAATCCGGGATGCATTAACCGGCGATATTTTCCGAAAATAGTAATGACAGCAACAGTTCCCTGCTGGACTGTTACAAAACAGAAAAACAACAATGCTACTATTACAATTGTTGCTATTAAAGAAGAACTCATGTGGTTGTGGTTTTGAGAAATTTAAAGCAATGTAGGAATTTTTGAAACTTAAACACCAACTTTATTGCCGTCAGCTTTACCTGACCGACTAAAAATAGAATGTAGTTGCATGGCTTTAGCCACATGAACACATTTAGCTCTATTAAATTTCATTAAAAAAATGTGGCTAAAGCCGCTGTATTGCTATTC
>JBMQEM010000040.1:0-2208 GCA_049363815.1 Bacteroidota bacterium | reverse complement strand
AGAAGCCCTGATAGAACACACCGTTTTCTTCTTCAGGATCAATATCCCAGCGATTAATTTTTATCCCTAGGATCCGTTCAAGTTTCGCTTTAACTCCTGGCTCATGATAAACTATTTTACTGCGCAATCCTGTACAATCAGGAGGTTCATGAAACTCGCTTTTCAAAGCTGCCCTGTAAACCTTACCCGGATCTGAGTAAAAATTGTCTTTTACAAGAATAAATCTTTTATAGTTGATTTTTTCCATTTGTTGAATACATTATGTGTGCTGTATGAAGTAACGAATGGCAAATAACACCTGAGGTGACCATTGTCAATTCCCTGATTGAAAATAATCATTTGAAAGGGATATTTTTTTCTTAGAATGTTTTGTTTTTCGCCTTAAACGAAACTCCTTGAAGAGTTCTCTGCTTACACAAAAACAAAATTTACTTTACGATGGAAATTTTACTTACTATCCTTTTATTTTCAGTTTCAAGAACTGCAAGATATATTCCTGGAACAAGATCTAAACTATACTCTAATTGCCCCGAAATTTCAGATTGAGAATCATAATAAACAACCATTCCTAAAGTATTAAAGATCTGCAGAGTGCTTCTTTCATTTAATTGGGACCTCCATTTCAACTTGAAATTTCCATTTGACGGATTTGGGAATACTTCCATAGTTCCGGATGTGAAACTTGTAACTGAATTAATTAATCCGGAAAGATCATATTTAGCAACGCCGATATTACTGGTCTCGAATTGATTTTCGAAATTGAATCTCCCACAGACAAATGCATCGCCATTATCAGACTCACACATTGCATTTCCTTTTTCTCCCAAAAGATTTTGTGAATTGTAAATATCGTTACCTAAAATATTCAATGATGTATCGAAGGCAACAAAAAACAAATCTGTCTTCGGAAACGATAAAACATATAACCCCCCGGTTGCGGCTAAAACTCCATTGTTAAACATATGAAAATCGCCGAGATCAGAAGTAAAATAAAATGAATTCTGATAACTGTTACTCATAATAAATGAACCTGATGAATCCAGCTTATCTATTGTCAGTACGTCAATACCATTTTGCGGAACCACAGCACCGTAAATATTTCCATTGTCATCTGATTCAATTTTTAAATAAGGCAATGGCTGAATTCGCTTATCCCACAAAACATTTCCTATTGTATCCAGTTTTGTTAAAAGACCAAACTGTCCTGCAGAATCCATTTGTGTACCTGAAACATATAAATTTTTATTGACATCCATGATCAGGTCATTCATATCAGCAAAAGGCTGAGATGAATTCTGTCTGACAAACCAATCACGGATACCGCTTGAAGTGTAGTGTGCTGCAAAAAGAAAATTCAATGAAGTAGAAGTATCCCGTCCTGAACCGGCAACAAATAATCCACCGGAAGAATCTGCCAGTAATTTTACATCATATCCGAATTCAAAAGTGGAATCCACTCTTTCCCAAAGAACTGTTCCTGCTGAATCCATACAAAGTAGCGAAAGATTTACAAGCGGAAATGCATCCCAATGAGAAGCCACAACAATTGCTGAATTACTTAAAACAGCCAGGTCGAGCACATCGTATCCGGGAAAAGTTGTTGTACTGTCAGGAACAAAAAATTGTTTACTTGAAAATGTTGTATCAATACGAGCCACAATTACTTTATTAATTGGCTGTGAATCGTTACTCAGAGTTGCTGCAGCCCATATATTTCCTTTACCATCATAAATGACTTTTCTATATCCGAATCCCGGATTGGAAGTATCTGCATCCAGAAACGCACCGGATTCATCGACAAAAATTAATGCATTCTTATTGTTGCCCGTACTGCTTTTATAAATTCCCCCTGTTATATTTTTTCCTGATGGCAAAACTGTAATGCATTGCCCTGATGCTTCGTAATTATTTACCGGATTATATGAATATTCCCAAGAACGACTGATTTGAGAGTGCGCGATTTCAGTCGTCAGCATGAGTGATGCTAGACTGAAAAATAAAATTAAGGCTGGAAAGTAGTTTAGTTTCATTTTAATGAGTATGATTAGTCAGTTGTAGAGTATTAAATAGTCAAATAAATTGACCTTTCTTTTTGATTGAATTTCATAACCAAATTCATTTATTTAGATAGGTATAGCAAAGATGCAAATTTATTTAAACTTTGAGTCTGGAGTTTTCTTTTTTTGAAGAGTCTAATTGTCTACTTTA